>CAYQRR010000346.1:0-3096 GCA_964419635.1 uncultured Chitinophaga sp.
TTGCCCAAAATGGTTCCGGCATTTATGGCATCATTGATATCCACCTGCACATCTCTTAAATTGGCGTATACAAAAGAATAGATGGAGTTCGCTTTATATTTTACCGAAATTGATTTTGCACCTCCTGCCAGGTCGGCAATGCCGGTCACAATACCGGATGCCGCTGCGGCCACGTTTTGATTAGAGTCTAACATATCAAACCAATACCCTTTACACACCTCACCGTTGAGCGAGTCGCCAAAAGGGATGAACTGCCGGGTGGAAGAAAAACTCAAAAACGGATAAGTGAGAGAAGGGGGAGTGGTATCATCCGGAAGTTCATCAATCGGGTATTTGTCGTTGCAGGAACTGCCCCATATCAGCATGCACATTATTACCGGTATATATTTTTTCATAAAATCATTTTGAGCAAAGAAAGAAAGTTAAAGAATAAATGCCACTGTTTTTGTAGGAGCGACAAGTCTTGTGGCACTCCGATTTATTATTTTAGACCCATGAAAAAATACATCATCATAATTTGTTGTGCTCTCTCGCTACAGGTTTTAGCACAGCCGTTTTCGGTGGCTGTAGAACGTAATCGTGCTCTACCGCTTTCGCATACCGTTAATCTATCGAACCTTGCCGAAGAAGACTGGGAAGTAAACGTGTTAAACATTCGGCAGCAACCCGCGCCAGCTTCCGATTATGGAAACAAGAAAGAGCAATTGAATGTGCAGCGCTTACTGCATCAGAATAGCCGCGGCATTTACAAAAGCGACAGAGCGGTTTCTCCGGCACCCGTTGTTGCGGATAATTTTTTGGCTAATCCTGCACAAGGAACACCCAACGATAACCACATCGCCATATCCAATGAAGGCAAAATAGTAAGCGTTGTGAATACCAACATACGCGTATATAATGAATCAGGCACGCAACTGCAATCCAAAACCCTGATTGGTTTTGCCGGGCTTGGTCTGGGTAGCAGCACCAGCGATCCGCGGGTGTTATACGACCCCTGGGAAGACCGGTTTATCATTCATTTTTTTGCCGGAAATGCCAGTGTTACCTCTAAGTTGATTGTTGCCTTTTCGCAAACCAACAACCCTGCGGGTAATTGGAATATTTATCAGCTGACCGGTAATTACCTAAACGATACAACCTGGAGTGATTACCCCATCGTGGCTTTGAACGATAAAGATTTCTTCATGACCTACAATCACCTCAAAGATGGGGAAGACTGGAAAACCGGATTTCGCTATTCTGCCATTTGGCAAATCGATAAAACCAATGGGTATGCCGGAGATACCTTACAGTTTAATTATTGGCACGATATAAAGTACAATAGTCGACCCATCTGGAATGTTTGCGTAGCGCAACCCAGCTATAGCAACCCGCAACCACAAACCTATTTTGTGTCGGTGCGCCCGGGCGATTTATCCAACGACACTGTATTTCTGCATTCGATTTCTGATAGTTATGAGTCCGGCAACGCGCAGTTTTCCTCGCAAGTGCTCAAAACGAATCTGAGTTATGGTTTGCCACCCAATGGCCTGCAAACAGACACGCAGTTTCTGGCTACCAACGATGCCAGAGTGTTGTCTGCCTTTACCGAAAACGATAAAGTGCAATATGTGCAGAATACCATCGACCCGACTACCTCCACGGCATCAGTATATCTGGGGGTAATTAGTAACGTGTCTGCCACACCATCGGTCTCCGGGCAAATTATTTCTGCTCCGGGGGTAGACTATGCTTACCCTAGCATTGCCTATATGGGCAACAATGAGTTCGATAACCGTGCGCTTATCACTTGTTCCTATTCTGCACCCGACACCTTTCCCGGTACTGTTGCTTTTTATCGCGATGCGCAAGGAAATGTTTCAGATGTAACGGTTGTCAAAAATGGGTTGAACACAGTGGATGTGATGCTGGATTCGGTGGAGCGTTGGGGCGATTACACCGGCATACAGCGAAAGTTTAATGAGCCTAACGCTGCCTGGTTATCGGGCTCATTTGTGTATCAAACACAAGTATGGCGTACCTGGGTGGCTAAGATTGTGAATACTGATTCTTCGGTTGTTTCTTCTTTAAGCAAGCCACTCCAGGAGTCGGTGACTACTGAAATTTTTCCGAATCCTGCTACCGAAAGTTTTTCGATAAAGTTTGAAAGCAATACGGGTAATTTTGTTTTTGTCAACCTGATGAACGCAAGCGGACAATTAGTCAAGGAACTCTTTGCTGACCGCGTTAAAGCGGGCACGAATATCTTCTCCTTCAAAACTGCGTATCTGCCCACCGGCATTTATTATCTGCAAATCTTTGATAAGGGATCGCTCCTCGCTCAGGAGAAAATCATTATTCAGCGCTAATGTTCTTGCGGCACTTTTATCTGTTTCTTTTTTGCTGTAGCTCGTTATTACTGAATGCTCAGGAACTGCCATTTCCGGAGTCTGATACCATTCGCATAGTGCGCAAAGATACCTGCCAGCGAGTATGGGTAGTGACGGGGAATAATCAACTCTATTGCTACTCTGAAAATTCGCAGGAGTGGAGTGTATTCCCACATTCCTTTAAACATAAGGTGCTTTTCATTGAACCGTGTATCTCCGAAAACATTTTATTGGTAATAACGGCACAGAAGTCTTTGGTGTTTAATGTTGTTACACAAAAACTGATAGCTTGGTTTCCGGTAGATTCTGCCAGCGCCTATTGCAAAATGGGAGAAGGTGTGTTCGCCCTTTCTACATTAAGTGGTTTACGCTATTATGCCATCAGTAACTATTCCTTCCATCGGAACAGAGCCACTTGGGAAGTATGGAAATCTTTTGCTCGGGACGATTATTCTGATTCTGCACGGATTGTTGCTCCGGCCTTTCAGGCTTTAGTATACGATACAATCCTCAAAACGCTTTATCTAAAATCAGATACGCAGCTATTCCGCCTGAGTCCCTTGCAATATCTTCAACCTTGCGACTTCGTTAGTATTCCTTTCATAGAGGAGCAATGGACACTCCAAAACGGTAAACCCATTCTGCAGCCAAAAGCATTGTTTCCCGTTGCTGCGGCAGATACCTTGTCAGTATCCAACAAGGAGAAGGGTGCCGATAAACCGATTTT
>CAYQRR010000347.1:0-3077 GCA_964419635.1 uncultured Chitinophaga sp.
AAACTTTTGCGTAATCCACTGGTGTGCCACGCCCAACAGGTTTTGCAAAAGATAGTAATATGTTAAAGCAGCCGGAAAACCGTTGAACATAAACATGAGCATAAACGGCATTACATAGGGTATATACTTCATACCTGGCTGCTGATTGCCCATAGCGTTCATTTGATTGTTCATTACCGCATGCACCACCGAAGAAGCGGTCATTAATACAGTGAACAGCGACAGGTGGGTTTGTCCCAATATAGGAGTGGCCCAGTTGAGCACCGAGTCGTAGCTGGAAAGGTCCGTAGCCCACAGAAAGGCTTCTTGCCGTAACTCTATAGAGGCCGGGAAGAAATAATACATCGCCATCAGGATAGGGAACTGCAGCAGCAGCGGCAGGCAACCACCCAGTGGGCTAACTCCGGCCCGGGTATACAACTTCATTTGTTCCTGACCCATGCGGGCCTGGTCTTCGCCATATTTCTCGCGCAGGGCAGTGAGCTCCGGAGCCAAAATCTTCATTTTAGCAGCGCTCTCAATACTTTTGGCGGTGAGCGGGTGCAGGGCCACCTTTAGCATCAAAGTCAGCAGCAGGATGATGATGCCATAGTTCAGGTGCAGATTTTCGAACCAGCTAAACACCCAGATAATCACATGGGTGATGTATTTAATCCAACTAAACATCCAGAAATTAGGCCCCAGTTTAATAATGTCCTCCACGTTTCGGTCGAGGGCCGATAGGGTGTAGTAGTGATTAGGTCCCACAAAATATTGAAAGTGGTAAGCCGTGTTGGTAGCCGCGGAGTAGGGGATATTAAAGTTAGCTACATACTTCTTTACATAGTTATTGTCGTCTTTCTTAAAGTCTGACTTTATACTGCCCGATTTGGTAATTTTTCCGTTGCTGAAAAGCGTGGTGTTAAAGAACTGCTGCTTAAAAGAAATCCAGTCCACTTCTTTGTCAAAACTACCTTTGTCATTTTCCTTGTCTTCGTCCAGGTGCAGCACATCGCCATTGTTTTCGCGGTAGTAGAGTGCTGAGTAACGTCTTTCTATTTCCAGATTTTTTTCGAGCGAGGTCAGAGTGCTTTGCCACTCGGCATTAATGGCGTTAAAGTTCTGCGGAATCACTCCATTGAGCCCCACAAACGCAATGTCGTAGCCAAAAAGATAGTTATCGCCCTGCAGAGTATACTTCTGCTCAAAGTATTTGCCATCACCGGCCATCAGGCGAAAGGCAATGGAGGCACTATCTTTTCCTTTTACGGTAAAGCCGCTGCCCACGGGTTCAAAAAACAGGTCTTTAGTAGACACCGCACTTTCGTAGCTCACCGGTATTTGATAAGTGAGGGTATTGGTTTTGTCGGTAAATAGCACCATCGGCTTTTTATCCCAGGTTTTATAGTTCTTCAGCTCAATGCTTTTTATAAGCCCGCCTTTGTTGGTCAGGGTAATCTTTTGCACTTCGTTTTCTATTACAAAGGTTTTTTCTTCACCGGTGGCAGCTGCGGCAAAGGCTCCGTATTGTGAAGCCGCCTTTGCCGAGTCGCTGGCAGCAGGGGTTGCAGCGGTAGATGATGTAGCTTCGGCATTGGCAAAGGTGGCCACAGCATCAGCGCTGGCAGGTTTGGCAGCGGTTTGTGTTTTAGTAGCCGGAGCGGGTTTGTTCCGGGCTTCTTCCTGCGCTTTTTGTCCCTGATAATACATCCAGCCGAACATGAGTAGCGCAATAAGGATCCATCCAATAACCGATTCTTTATTCTTGAACATGTGTTGTGTCTTAAAATTGAGGGCGCAAACGTAAAAAAGTAGAGCTAATTATCTGCTTTATCCTTTGAGCCTATTGCGGGTGATAAATCTGCTGCGCCTTTTTCATCACGTCTTCCTTCTTTAAACTCAGGGGGCGCATCTGCTGCCGGCTAAAGAGTTCCATCTGGTCGGTGTAGTGCGGGCTATTGGGGTTCAGCGAGTTGCCTAAAGGCTGAAGGGCATTCAGTTGCTGCACTCCGTTTTTGTTGAACGAAGCCAACATAGTATAGGTATCGCCATGACTTACTTTAAATGCCATTCGTCCTGGAATGCGTTCGGGGTAGCAGGGGCTTAGTACATCCGGAAAGCCGCGCAGCGGCAGGTCTTTGTTACCACGGATAATGCGGTTTACCTTTCCCCATTCCACTTTAATAGTGCCAAAGTTGGCTTGCAGCGAGTCTTGGGCAGCCCGCAGGTGTTCGGCCCATTCTTCTTCTTTTACATCAAAACCCCACACAAAGTGGGCATCGTTGTAATGATATTTATCGAATACCGCCTTGAGGCAAAAGCCAAAGAGGGTAGGAGCATACTCATGAATATCGGCTTTGCGGTTCCAGTTTTTCAGAATCAGAATCGCTTCTTTCAAATCGGGGTATTTGTTTTCGTCTAAGCTAAATAAGGGCTGCACACTGTTAGCAAAGGTGCCTTTGTGCGAGAAAGTAACATCAAACTTCAGGTCGTGGATGTCCTGCATGCTGAATTTGTCTTTGGCAGTGATCAGCTCACTAAAACGCTCGGCCCGGTTATTGTCTCCGGGGCGCTCGTCCATTAGCTTGCGCGGCACGTAGCAATAGCCCTTTTCACTGCACTCATCGCTGGAAGCGTGGAAGGGAGTGTTGTTAGTGTTAAAAACATATCCGCAATCGGGGTTGATAGTTTTGGGCATGCTATCGAGCGGAATTAACTTGGTCCATAATGCCTTGGAGGTATTGCCGGGTACTATCTTGCTCCAATCGAAAGTTGTATCGCGCTCGGGCATCATGCCATGGTGGATGTAGAAGATGTTATCGTCTTTATCGGCATACACAATGTTGAACAGCGTAATAGCATGGGTGCGGATGGCCTCCCAATACTCGTTATAGTTGCGAGCCTTGTTCATATAGTAGAGCTGCTGCGCGGTTTTAATCGTAGTGTTGGCCGGAAACCGAATCGCGTAAAAGTTATAAGACTTATCGCTTTTAAGCGTAGCGCCAAACCGACTCCAGTAAGTCATCTTTTTTACGGGCAATACAAACTTTCCCTTTTTAGCCAAGTTCACCTTGAGCCATACGGGGCGCTTTTCGAGC
>CAYQRR010000348.1:0-3069 GCA_964419635.1 uncultured Chitinophaga sp.
AATCGGGCCCAAAAGAGCAATTCAATCCGGCCTGCTTTCCGCTCGGGAAATTAAGACCGGTATATGGGTTACGGTATTACTGAGCCTGTTAAGTGGGGTTTCACTTATATTTTCGGCATCCTCTAACTTGGGGGTATCTGTTTTCTTCTTTCTGCTTGGGCTTTCGGCCATTGCTGCGGCTATCAAATACACCGTAGGGAAGTCGGCCTATGGTTACCACGGGTTTGGTGATGTATTTGTACTTCTGTTCTTTGGTGTGGTGGGAGTGTGTGGCAGTTTTTTTTTGCAGGCAAAAAGCTTGGATGTATCCATTCTGCTACCTGCACTTAGCATCGGCTGTTTTGCATCTGGAGTGTTGAATCTAAATAACATACGCGATGCAGAAAGTGATGCACTAGCCAATAAAAACACGCTTGTTGTAAAAATCGGATTAAAAAATGCGCGAACCTATCACTTAACGCTGATTGCTGCGGCTTTCCTATTTGCTGTTGCCTTTGTGATTTTGCATTTTCATTCTACTATGCAATTTCTTTTTATTGTCACGCTTCCCCTTTTCAGACGACATCTCGTTCAAGTAAGACACACCAGCCATCTCAAAGACTTTGACCCTATGTTAAAGCAATTGGCTTTGGCTACATTTATTTTTGCCTTGCTGTTTTCGGCTGGAATGGTCATCGGTGCGGTTAGCTAAGCCTAGGGCTCTGTCTCCAGCGAGTCCATTACATCGTAGAGGGAAGGATCAACACCTTCGGGCATGTCTTTAGACAAAAACAAATCGATGGATTCTCCCATTTTTATACTACTCCCTTTGCCAAATCCGGGCTCTTGTTTGTAGACATAGGCCCCTAATGTATCTACCACACCGTCATCTACTATCACTGCACCTACATTCAGTGAATACCCTTTCAGTTTGAACTCCGCTTCATCGTAGCGTAGCCCCAGCAAATAAGGAACGGAGATTTTCCCTCCACCCAGACCATCACCCAAAATCAAGGTAACCGATGCGCCTTTGGCCACCTTCGTTTTTCGGGTAACGGGTTTGCCGTTAACCAATAAACCAATAACGGCATTCAAGTGTGGATCGGGTTTGTAAATGGGCTCACCGACCACAAGTCCATAACTCTCCAACTGCATCTTGGCATATTTGTAGGAACTTCTTCCCACCAAATCCGGTAATTCTGTGGTAGGTGCGTTCGTGGCGTTTACCACCAAATAGATAATTCTACCGCTCTTAACTTTTGCATTGGCTTTGGGATTTTGTTCCACTACCGAAAGGGGAGGCTTTTTTGTATCAAAAATAGAGTCCATCACCTGCAGTTCCAGGCCAATTTTATCCAACACCTCTCTGGATTGCTCCAGATCTAATCCCTTTAAATCCGGCACTGCAATACCTTCGCCATGACGGGTATATGATTTGAGGCTCCATTGCACTATTAACAATAGCATTACCACAATGCCGAGTGCCAACAGCACGTTATACATTAACTCCTTGGTAAAATACTTCTTAAGCATCGGGGCTAAAATAGATTTTTACTTTAAGGCTTCTTCAATAGATATCTCAAATAGCTTTTCGAGCGATATACCAAGCGCACGAGCCTGCTGTGGAATAATGCTTTCTTCGCTAAGGCCCGGTACTGAGTTCACCTCCAGCATGTAATATTCCCCGTTCCGTATGATGTAATCGATACGACACATTCCTTTAAAATCAAGTTTCCTGTAAATATATGCGGAGGTTTCCTGAATTTTTGTTGCAATGGCGGGATCAATTTCTGCCGGTGTAATTTCCTGTGAAGCACCTTCGTATTTTGCTTCAAAATCAAAAAAACCTTTTTTACTTCTGATTTCGGTGATAGGCATAGCGGTTACCCGACCATCTATCATCATGACTCCGCAGGTCACTTCCACTCCCTGCAAATATTCCTCCACCAGAATTTCGTCATCATATTTAAAGGCACTTTCAATGGCAGGCAATAAAGCTTCCGCCTCTGTCACCTTTGAAGCCCCGTAGCTGCTTCCATTCTTATTAGGCTTTACAAAAAGCGGAAGCGCCATGCGTTGTACAACTGCCCTATCGTCTGATTTCTTTAAGCAGACTGCAGCAGCAGACTTTACTCCAAAGCCGGACAGGTATTCTTTGCAACGATTTTTATCAAAGGTGAGAGCCGCCTGCAATACACCACAACAGTTATACGGAATTTTAAGCAAGTCGAAATAGCCTTGCAGTTTTCCGTCTTCGGCAGGGGTGCCGTGTATCGCCACAAATACAGCATCAAACCTTATTTTATGCCCTTCTACAGAAAAGGTAAAGTCATTCTTATCGATGAACAGCCTAACAGGATTTTCGCGCTCCACTACCCAATCTTGTCCTTCTATCAGTATTTTAAACACATTGTATCTATCCTTATTTAAATGCTTACAAACTACAGACGCACTTTTTAAAGCAATGCCTGCTTCGGCAGCATCGCCACCGGTAATAACAGCAATATTTTTTTTCATAGTACCTATTTGTCCTGCAAGATTTAAAAAAACATGCTCCGTTGGATATATATTTTCAACAAGCAACAAGTATTTTATTCTTGCATTCACAATTCTGGACAATGCATTTTATCAGCCGCCTTACCCTACTTAAAGAAAAATTAAAGACCGACTCACTGTTTCTGGAAGTGGCACAAAACGCCAAAGGACAAAATCCGTGGTTTACAACAGAATTTGTAATTGAAAGCGTGCATGCTATTACAGATTACATGCTCGATGAGAGAGCATTGATTAGCTGGTTAAAAAACTACAAACTCCGGGAGGTAAACAGAACTATCGGGCTCATTTTTGCAGGGAATGTGCCTTTAGTGGGATTTCACGATTTTCTATGCTGTTATATGGCCGGTTGCAACATGAAGATAAAGCTCAGCGCTAAAGATGAAAAATTGTTTCCCGAAGTGCTTCGGTTATTGTGTTCCATTGACCCCCAGTTACAGCAACGCGTTCAAATAGTTGACAAACTGGATGATTTTGATGCTGTAATAGCTACAGGAAGTGACAATACGCATCGTTATTTTGATTACTACTTCCGAA
>CAYQRR010000349.1:0-3051 GCA_964419635.1 uncultured Chitinophaga sp.
AGGAATGGAAAGGAAAGCATTAACTCTTTTATTCTCCATTCTGTGAACAGCAAGTGCTTTTAAAATTGCATGGTTACCAACGAAGGACTAATTACCAATTTGCCAAGTGTTTTTGATTTCACCTCTTCCACTGTTACATCCGGAGCAATCTCTATCAAATGAAAAGCACCGTCCTTAATTTCGTAAAATCCTAAATCGGTACACACTCTTTTAATACATCCTTTTCCGGTAAGTGGCAAGCTACAAGCCGGCAATAACTTGGATTCTCCTTTTGGATTAGTTTGCATCATGGCTACTATAATATTTTCTGTAGCCGCTACCAAATCCATAGCACCTCCCATGCCTTTCACCATTTTTCCGGGAATTTTCCAGTTAGCGATATCCCCGTTTTCTGCAACTTCCATCGCGCCTAATACCGTGAGGTCTACATGACTGCCACGTATCATGGCAAAACTATCGGCCGAAGAAAAAAGTGAGGCCCCCGGCAACATGGTGACCGTTTGTTTACCTGCATTAATCAAATCTGCATCTACTTCCTCTTCGGTGGGGAACGGCCCCATACCCAATAAACCATTCTCGCTTTGCAAAACCACATCCATACTCGCAGGTATATAGTTGGCTACAAGAGTAGGAATACCAATACCTAAATTCACATAGTAGCCATCGCGGAGTTCTCTGGCAATTCGTTGTGCAATCTGAAATTTATCTAAAGCCATCGTGAGCTGATTTTTAAGAAGCCATAATCGTCAAATTAGAGCAATATTTTCAAAACATCACCAACTTTTATAGGCCGGTCTGCAATGGCTTTATTGTCGGCTTTCAATTTTTCGATGGTGAGACCAGAATATTTCTGAGTGAGTCCCCAAAGGGTATCCCCTTTTTGTACCACGTGATAAATCACACTGTTATCCTTTTCCGACTTTTCTGCAATTTTAGCTTCCGGTGTTTCCACGCTGGCCGAATCATTGCCTAATGCCATCTCTGCCTTTAATGAATCTGCCTTGGCTTTCTCAATAATGTTAGGGGCAAAAGCCTGTGCATAATTCGGATTAGCCTCTGCTTTTTGCATCGGATAATAGGTAATTTTCAACTTTTGACCATAATACACAGATGAACTTTTCAACCTGTTCCACTTCTTGATATTGGAAGTGGTCACACCGTATTTCGCAGCAATTTTAGAGAGATTATCATACTTCCCCACCTTGTGATAAACTGTTTTGGGTGTGGATGATACCGTGGCCACAATCTCCTTTTCCAACAAAGAAGAATCCATCATTACCTGCTGCTTCTTGTTTTCAAAAGCTGTAAAGTAGTTCACCGGCAGGTTGAGCGGATACCCATTGGCGGTATAGGGAATGATTCCTAACTTAATACCGGGATTCAAAAACTGCAATTCATCTTCGGGAATACTCAAGGTTGCTGCAATATGTTTTAGAGATACCTTTTGTGTAATGAGTACCGTATCCACCAGGTAAAGTTCGCGCTTGGGTTCTGCAGGCACCAGCTTAAAATCCTTATAATTTTCCATCACGTAAGTGGCGGCAATAAAAGAGGGCACATAGCTTCGGGTTTCTGCAGGGAGATAAGGCATAATGGCCCAAAAGTTTTTAACGCCACCTGCACGTGCAATAGCTTTATTCACATTGCCCGGTCCCGAGTTGTAGGCAGCCAGCACCAAATGCCAATCGCCATAGATATCATACAGTTTATTAAGGAAGCGAGCGGCAGCATCGGTCGCTTTGACAGGGTCACGTCTTTCATCTATGTATGTATTCACATCCAACCCCATCATAGTGCCGGTGCCATGCATAAACTGCCAAAGGCCGGTGGCACCAGCCGGTGACACCGCAATGGGATTAAATGCAGACTCCACTATTGGTAGATATTTAAACTCCACCGGCACGTTGTGCTTGTCCAATATCTCTTCGAAAATAGGGAAGTAAATCTGTGAGTTTGCCAGGCAGCGGGTCATTAACCCACGTCTTTTATAAGCAAACATGTCTATGAATTGTTTCACATACGGATTGTAAGTCATCTTAATCTCCGTGGGTATAAGCTTTAACTTTTCGCGTATCTCGGCCTCTGTATACCTGGGAATCTGCTCAACAGGCATGTTGATAGAATTCAGCAATTCATCATTGGATACAAAAAACTTATCGCGTGTAAACAGCGAAAAAGCCATACTGTCCAACTGGGCCATAAAGGGGTCAATCGGCTGCATAGTCACAACTGAATCTATAATGGCCTGTGCACGAATTTTATGCGGAATGCTGCCAAAGAATACAGCCACCAATAAGAGGTTAAAAAAGTATTTTCTCATTGCAAAAAGGGTTAAGTCTATAATTAACGCCTGCGCGTTAGTATAAATTTTACTACTGCGCGATTTTAAGACATTCTCCGGTTTGTGAGGGCTGGCGAGTATGCTTTTTATGAACGTATAACAGGTGGTGTTTAGTTTTTTGGCTATTGCTTTATGGAAATAAAAGCAGCAATCGTTAAATCTGTTTTTATTCGCGTTTTAAAACAGGTCGGCTTGAAAATTTTGAAGCATAAAATATTTCACAGTAAACTGCTGCTATTTGGTGAGCACATCATCAACAAAGGTGCTATGGGTCTGGCTATCCCACTGGAGCGTTATGATGGGGTTTTTCAGAAAGGCGATATGAAACACCCGGAGGCCAAGCATTCGAATCATCAATTGGAGTTGCTGGCTAATTACATTATTTATAGCGAAGACCTGAAAAACCAATACGACACTAATACATTTCTGGAAGATGTGGAACGCGGTCTTTATTTCGATTCCAACATCCCCCAAGGATATGGCTTGGGTAGTTCTGCTGCCTTGGTAGCTGCCGTGTATGACCGTTACTATCTTTACAAAAAGAAGAACTACGTGATAAGCGAGGTGAAACACCATTTAGCTCAGTTAGAAAGCTATTACCATGGCAAAAGTTCCGGGCTAGACGCTATTGTATCTTTTATGAACAAAGCGGTAATCATTAATCAAGGAGAAGTGGTAGAGGCTTTTGTATTGCCCAAAGATCAAAGCGG
>CAYQRR010000350.1:0-3039 GCA_964419635.1 uncultured Chitinophaga sp.
GAACGACCACAACCTCAGCACTTATATCCCTGTTGGCGCACGCTTTTCGATCCGAACCAACGGATACAATGGCGAAGAAAAGTTCGTTGTAACCTCAGACGGCAAAGTGGGCATTGGCACTGCCTCACCTAGCGATAAATTACGGGTTGAAGGCGACATACGCTGTTTCAATATCTTCACCAATTCCGATCAGCGTTACAAAACCGGCATCAGAACCTTGGATGGCGCCTTGGGCAAAGTGCTTGCCATGCGTGGAACATCTTACAACTTCGCAGCCGGTCAGATTCCCGCAGATTATGCAGCCGGCAAACAAGTAGGGTTTATTGCCCAGGAAATGAAGGAAGTAATGCCCGAACTGGTGAAAGTTGATGCCGACGGCTTGATGTCGGTCAACTACATCGGAGTAATACCTGTTCTAGTGGAAGCGCTTAAGGAACAACACGAGGTAATTGAAGAAAAAGAATCCCGCATTGCTGCCCTCGAAGCAAAGAATGCCGCATTGGAAAACCGTTTGGCTCGCATTGAGGCGGCGCTAGGCCTTGCAACAGAACGCCAGGAAGCCCCTGTAACCGTAACAGCCTCTCTTAGCCCCAATCCAACGGCCGGTATCGTAACTGTTAGCCTAAAAAATGTCACCACCGCCAAGTCCGTAATGTTGAAAATGCTCAACGAAGAAGGACATGAAGTCGCCAACCGCAGCGCTGAAGGCTTAAGCAATGTGCAGTTCGATCTGAGCCGATTCCCGGCAGGTACATACATCCTACAGGCGATAGTTGATGGTAATATCATAAGTGCCGGAAAAGTGCAACTGGTTAAATAAACAAGCCGTCCCAATGAGTCGTCGGAATCCCGGCGACTCATTTGTTTTTTCTTCCGATCACGCTATTTTTACCTTGCAGTCATGATTGCTCATGTGAACATCCTCCAAGCGCACAAAGGCACAAGCATTTTAAAATGAAAGAGCACCATTCCTTCCGTCTTTTGCTTGCTTTCAGTTTGCTCCCCACATTGGTCCTGGCCCAATCCAATCGACATGCCTTGCTCATTGCCGTTGGAAATTATGCTCCCAAATCCGGTTGGGGGCCATTAGCTTCCTGCAGGGATGCCGAATTAATCCGTAATACCTTGCAAATACAAGGATTTGAGTCTAATAACATACAGACGCTGCGAGATTCAGAGGCTACCCGTCAGGGTATCGATTTGGCGATTCAAAACCTTAACACTCGAGTTCATCCTGGTGATGCGGTGTTGCTTCACTTCTCTGGACACGGTCAACAGGTAGCAGACGATAACGGAGATGAACCGGATGGTTACGATGAAGCTTTTGTGCCGTACGACTCACCGATGCAATTCCAAGCCGGGGCATACGAAGGAGCCAACCTTTTACGTGACGATGCGCTGGGGCAATACATTCTTCAACTCCGGAAACACCTCGGTCCAACAGGAGTATTACTTGTTTTAATCGATGCTTGTCACTCAGGTACGGGCGCGCGCGCTGAGACAGGCGCCTCTGTGCGAGGCAGTAATGTAGTGATGGCAAGCGCCAAATATCAGCAAGCACACCGCAGCACGAATGCCGACCCCAATGGTCTGGAGGAAAATAAAACGGAAAAAACGCAACAGGGAGCCCCGGTAGTCGCTTTTTTTGCGTCATCTGCTCATGAAGTCAATTACGAATCCCGCGACGAAAACGGGCAGCGCGTTGGCGCAATGAGCAACGCTTTTTTCAAAGCCATTTCCAAAGCCAAGTCCACAACCACCAACCGGGCACTTTTCGACCAGATCAAGACAGAAATGTACAGCCATGTGACGCTTCAAAACCCACAGGCTGAGGGCGCGTTGGACCGCAGGGTACTTGATGGCCGAATTGCAGGCTGCCCGGACCATTTTGAAGTAAAGTCAGTTGAAGATGCAAATACCGTTTTGGTTGCAGCAGGACAATTATCCGGCTTGACAGAATCGGCAGAACTTGGACTTTATCCCATAGGCACCTTTGATACTTCACAGGTTGCAGCCTTGGCCATTGGCAAGATTACAGCAGCAGACCCAATGGAGTGTATTGTTACTTTGAACCGACCGACGGCGGCAAAATTAACAGAAGGCGCCTGGGTATTTTTGCGTAGCCCCGCATGGAGCATTGGTGATTTACGGGTTCAGGTGGATTTGCCACAAAATACACGCTCAGACTCCGTACTGGCCGCGCTTCGCCGATGGCAACGTGTGATAACCGTAGAGAAAAACAGCGATTTTATCATCACACAATGTTCAAAAAAAGCCAACTGCCTTTGCGTGAACGCCCGAGGCCAATCTGCCGAGCGTATTATTTCAGATATTTCGACTCAACCAAGTCAAATAGGAGCGGCAGTTATGCAAGCGCTTTCAGAATTAGCGATGGCAAATTTCCTTCGGGGCTTAACTATGAATGACCCCGCGTTACAACTCCGTATGACGATAACTCCGGAGAGGGTCGATTTGAATACAAATACAGCCTCAATGCATTTCAGGGCGAATAAAGATACTGTTGATATCAATATAATCAATTCCGGCACTGTTGGTTGTTATTATACTTTGATAGATATCCTTTCAGATGGACAAATTCAGGTTATCTTACCTAACCCTGGCCAAACAGCAGCCGATTATTACATCCGGCCAGGCGCCTCTCAATCTTTTAGATTTCTATTTACCCCTCCATTAGGTGTGGAGGTTTTCAAACTCATTTCATGTAGAGAGCCCATTGATCTAAGGGTTGTTTTACAAACACATGGCACAAGCACGCGGGGATCGCATAAAGCCAACTTGCTTGAAACCCTGCTTGCACAACGCTATGACACTTCTTCCCGGAATTCAACCAGAGGGGCGGTTCAACTTGCCCCGGGCAGCATGAGCGTTGCAACAGTGGCCGTACAAGTGGAATAAATGTAAATTACTTACTTTATTGCCACAAATTCTTTTATCTCACTGACCCTTCCACCCCCTCACTCCCCCACCACCACCACTCCCTTCCCATTAACCCCAAACACCCAACGCTCCCCCCGAACC
>CAYQRR010000351.1:0-3037 GCA_964419635.1 uncultured Chitinophaga sp.
GCGAACAATACACAAGAGAGAATGACAAAATATTTTTTCATTTTATTTCCGTTTATTGGTTGAGATAGTATTCGAATTGAATGACAGATTGATTATATGCGTTTAATGCTTCGAGATAGTTGCTTTGAATGTCGATAGATTGGGTTAAGTATTGCGACATTTCTGCAAAGCTGATTTCGCCTGATCGATAAGCGAGTGTCGATGCACTCATGATTTGATCTGCTTGCTTTAGCCCTGCATTTTCGTAAAAGAGTAACATACTGTTACCCTTCTCTACTTCTTGGTGAAGCTGTGATTTTTTGCTATTAAATACTTGCACATCATAATCATATTGTTTTTGCTGTACGGCTCTGTCGGCTTCAGCCGCTTTGACTTTGCTGCGGGTGGCTTTTGTATTAAAAAGCGGAAAAGTCGCAGTTACAGAAAAGCCCGTGTAAGGATCATTTGCTCCTTAAAGCCGTTGGCTGAAAAACCGCCCTGAAAACTCAGGCATGTTTTCATTTTTTGTGACATCAATATTGGCATTAGAGATATTGATATTCTGTGCCTGTAAAGCCAAAACAGGGTGTGTGCTTTCGGCAATCATTCCGGGCATAGGCAATTTATCCAATGCTGACAATGTCGGTAGAATATCTTCCTCTGTATTGAGCAATTGTGTCAAGGCTGTTTGTCGCATGCGTATTTCTTTTTCAAGCTGCTGAATAAGTGCTTGCGTTTCTTTCATGCGAACATCCGACGCAATGCTATCTAGTCCTCTGCTATCACCAGACTTTACCTTCAACTTCGCTGCTTCGTTTAAGGATTGATAAATTGTATCAAGTTTCGTGTATAGTTTTTGCTTATCCTGTAAATACCACAACTGGTAATAGGCTTCTCTCACATCTCGTCTTATTTCAGCATCAATGGCAGCAGTATTGGCCTCATAGTATTTCAGTTGTTCGCCATAAAGTTTCTTTTGTGCCTTATACAAACCAAACCACGGGATTGACTGCGACACACCCACTTTTAGAATGCCTTTGTTATCACTGGGGCGTAAATCTTCGTTTTCTGCAAAGACACCTGTTTTAGAAAACATGCTCGCTGTATTGATTTGTGCTTTTCCTTTATCAATCTGCGAATTGTTAATTTGAAATTGCAAATTGTTTTTTGCCATAGTCACGGCTTCGTCTACACTTACACGCTTAGGTGCTGTTTGTTGTGCTGATGCTGGAAGTGATATGAATGAGGCGAATAAACCTATAACAAGAATGTTTACAATAGGCTTCATATTGATAACCTTTCTTTTTCTAGAAAAAATAATATAGAGTAAAGGCAAAACAACCAGTGTTAGGAAAGTGGCTGTTATCAACCCACCGATAACGACGGTTGCCAATGGTTTCTGTACCTCAGCGCCTGCGCCCGAGCTAACTGCCATTGGAATAAAGCCTAAAGAAGCAACGGTCGCAGTCATGAGCACCGGGCGCAAACGAATTTTCGTCCCTTCCAACACTCGGTCGATTATATTCTTCATGCCTTCTTTTTCGAGTTGATTGAAGGTGCTTATAAGTACGATACCATTTAAAACCGCTACACCAAATAAAGCGATAAAGCCTACCCCTGCGGATATACTAAAAGGCATCCCTCTGAGTAATAAAGCAAAGACACCACCGATGGCACTCATTGGAATAGCTGTGAAAATCAGCATGGCTTCTTTCATCGAACCGAATGTGAAGTAAAGCAGCAGAAAGATGAGTGCAAGAGCCACAGGCACTGCAATCATCAATCGGTTGGATGCTTGTTGAAGGTTTTCAAAAGTACCGCCGTACGTGTAGTAATAGCCTGTTGGTAATAGCTTTGCTGAATTAAGCTTCTGTTGAATTTCAGTGACAACGCTTTGCACGTCACGACCTTTCACGTTAAAGCCGACAACAATTCGGCGTTTACCATCTTCTCGGCTGATTTGTGCTGGTCCTTCTTTGAAAGAAACTTGTGCAACTTGCGAAAGCGGGATCTGGTTTCCTTCATTCGTTGCGATGAAAAGATTACTCACGTCATCTATCGATCTCCGGCTTGAACTGTCTAATCTTACAACAAGGTCAAATTTGCGTTCATTCTCGAAAATAACTCCTACAGATTCGCCTGCGAAAGCTGTGCTAATTGTGTGATTTATATCTTCGATATTTAAGCCATACCCTGCAATCTTACCCCGGTCATACTGAATCGTAATTTGCGGCAAGCCTGTTGTTCTTTCAACCTGTGGGTCACTTGCCCCTTTAACCGACTGAACAATTTTTGCAACCTTTGGTGCTAGTTCAGCAAGCGTGTCGATATTCTCACCGAATACTTTAATTGCCACGTCCTGCCTTACACCCGTCATCAATTCATTAAACCGCATTTGGATAGGTTGCGAAGCTTCAAAGAAAACACCTGGAATAACTTCTAGCTTTTCAATCATCATCGCTGCTAGTTCGTTATAGTCCTGTGTTGTTTTCCACTCGCTTTTCGGCTTCAGCGTAATAATCAAATCGCTTGCTTCTGGCGACATTGGATCAGTCGGAACTTCAGCACTACCCGTTTTACCGACAACCATTTTCACCTCCGGAAAGGATTTAATAATTCGGCTCGCCTGCATAGATGTTTCAACACTTTGCGTTAACGAAGTACCCTGTGGTAAAATGCAGTGAAAAGCATAGTCACCTTCCTGCAGTTGTGGAATGAACTCACCCCCCATTTTCGAGAAGAAAAAAAATGAAACTGCCATCACAACAACTGATATTGTCACAACGGTGTATTTCATGCGGATTGACCACCTAATTAAAGGTGCATAACCACGCTGAAACAAATTCATCATTTTATCAGCGATAGATTGTTTATGTGATGTCTTCTTTGATAAGAATAAAGCTGACATCATTGGGATATAAGTCAACGAGAGGATTAATGCGCCAAGAATAGCAAAGCTGACTGTCTGCGCCATTGGTCCGAACATTTTTCCTTCAATGCCTTGTAAGCTGAGTATAGGCAAATAAACAATCAAAATAATAATCTGACCAAAGGCGGC
>CAYQRR010000352.1:0-3033 GCA_964419635.1 uncultured Chitinophaga sp.
CTGGATTTCATTCGCTGATTTTAATATCACCTTTGGGCTTTTGCTCGATCAATTATCAGCCACCTGGCTCATGGTGGTTACCGGTATTGGATTTTTGATTCATCTGTATTCCATCAGCTATATGCATGACGATGAGAAGTTTCATAACTTCTTTTCGTATCTCAATCTGTTCATATTCTTTATGCTCATTTTGGTTTTGGGAAATAACCTGCTTGTTACTTTCATAGGTTGGGAGGGCGTTGGGCTGTGTTCTTACTTACTGATTGGCTTTTGGTTTCGTAATCAGGATTATAACAATGCCGCCAAGAAGGCATTTGTCATGAATCGTATCGGTGACCTGGGTTTTTTACTCGGTATGTTTCTGATTCTTTACAACTTCAAGACACTTAATTTTGGCGCACTTCAAACGGCCTTTGGTGCAGGAGAAGTTTCGCATGGTTTGGTAGTGGCTATCACCCTGTTGTTGTTTGTAGGAGCCATGGGTAAATCGGCTCAGATTCCTTTATATACCTGGCTTCCGGATGCCATGGCCGGTCCTACTCCCGTATCTGCCCTGATTCACGCAGCCACCATGGTAACTGCCGGTATCTATATGATTGCGCGAACCAACTTTATATACATACATGCACCTGAAACTATGATGATAGTAGCCGGTGTAGGTGTGGCTACCGCTATTTTTGCTGCTACAATTGGCTTGATGCAAAATGACATTAAGAAAGTATTGGCATATTCAACGGTTTCGCAACTTGGTTTAATGTTTATGGCATTGGGGGTAGGTGCGTTTACTTCGGGCGTATTTCACGTTGTTACGCATGCCTTTTTTAAAGCTTGTCTTTTCTTGGGTTCCGGCTCCGTCATTCATGCTTTGCATGGGGAGCAGGATATCAGGAACATGGGCGGATTGAAGAAGTGGATGCCGATTACCTTTTGGACGTTCTTTATCTCTTCGCTGGCTATTTCCGGCATTTTCCCATTCAGTGGTTTTTTCTCTAAAGACGAAATACTCGCTGCCGCTTTTGAACACAACATCGCATTATGGGTGGTGGCTTCGCTGGCATCGCTGATGACCGCCTTCTATATGTTCCGCTTAGTATTTTTGACGTTTACCGGTGAATTTAGAGGTACCGAAGAACAAAAGCATCATTTGCATGAATCTCCGTCTCTCATTACAATTCCCCTCATTGTCTTGGCCGTTTTAGCTGCTGTGGGTGGTGTGATGGGGCTTCCCGAGTTTCTTGGTTTCCATCATTGGTTGAAAGGGTTCCTGGCTCCGGTATTCGTACCTAATCCGCATGCCGCAGCACATGGCTTATCGCATTCTACCGAAATCGGATTGATGTCCGGAGCTTTTGTAGGTGCAGTAGCATCTATTGCTTTTGCCTATTATAAGTTTGTGACACAGAAAAGTTTACCGGCTGCTGATGGCAGTCTCTCCGGATTGGGTAAACTGATTTATCACAAGTATTATATTGATGAGGTTTACAATTCGCTGGTGGTAAAACCATTGTTGTTTTTAAGCGAAATGTTTCATGCTGTGGTCGATAACACCGTTGTGGATGGTGCTGTTCATTTAACCGGTAGAGTTACCCTGCTGCTTGGTAATCAGATTCGGAAGATACAAAGCGGGTATATAGGATTCTATTTGTTGATGATGGTGTTAAGTATTGTAGCCTTTTTTGTTTTTGTGTTTTTCATTCATTAAACGATGCTGGTAGTTATAACTCTCTTTTTGCCGCTGTTATTTGCCCTGCTCACTTTCCTGAGTGGAAACCGTTATGCTAAGTATGTGGCGCTGGCGGGTGGTGCAGCTACTTTTATAGCTTGTGTACTATTGAAACCCATCTTTGTTTCCGGTCAACTGCAGCCCATTGCCGTTTCTTATCCCTGGATTGCCAATCCGGTAGTTAATTTCTCATTATCCTTAGATGGTTTGTCACTAGTGCTGGTAGCGCTTACTACGTTTCTGGTGCCGTTCATTATTGGCACTACCTACGGAAAAGAGATAGATAATGCAAAAGCATTTTACTCGCTTATTCTATTAATGGAGTTTGGGTTGTTGGGTGTATTTTTAGCAGCGGATGGATTTCTCTATTACATATTCTGGGAGTTGGCACTTATTCCCATTTACTTTATCGCCTTACTATGGGGCGAAAACAAGGACCGTGATTTCAGAAACCGTGCAATCTTCAAATTCTTTATATACACGCTGGCCGGTTCGCTCTTTATGTTATTGGGCTTTATCTATCTCTATCAGTCTACCGGTAGTTTCAGTGTGTCGGCTTTGTATAATCTAAATTTGTCTGATACGGAACAGTCTGTTTTGTTCTGGGCTTTCTTTGTAGCATTTGCAATTAAAATCCCGGTGTTCCCTTTTCACACCTGGCAGCCTGAAACCTACAAGGAGGCCCCGAGTGCCGGCACCATGTTGCTATCGGGGATCATGCTAAAGATGGGTTTGTATAGTCTGCTGCGATGGTTATTGCCGGTATTGCCACATGGAGTTATGCTATGGACTCCGCTGGTGATTGTATTGGCAGTTATCGGGGTGATTTATGGGTCGGTTATCGCTATTAAACAGGATAACCTTAAGAAACTGCTCGCCTATTCATCTTTTGCGCACGTTGTTTTGAGTACAGCCTTTATATTTACGATTACCCGCGAGGGTTTTCAGGGGGCTACGGTTCAAATGTTTGCTCACGGATTTAATGTGGCAGGATTATTCTTTGCTGCTGAAATTATTCTGCAGCGCACCGGAACACTTTCCATTTCACAGCTGGGGGGGATTAGAAATGTAGCCCCTAAATTTGCTACTGCGTTTATGATAGTGGTGCTGGCCAGTGTGGCATTACCTACTACCAATGCATTCATCGGTGAGTTTTTGTTGCTGTTTGGTGTGTATGAATACAACACCTGGCTCTCCGTAATTGCCGGGCTCACCATCATCCTGGGGGCGGTGTATATGCTTCGGATGTATCAATTGGTAATGCTCGGGGAGATCAACGCTATTACTGCCGGCTTCCGCGATTTGAATGG
>CAYQRR010000353.1:0-454 GCA_964419635.1 uncultured Chitinophaga sp.
CACATTGGCGCTTGGCGACACCAGGTAAGGCGAAGCACTCACGCTTTGGGTGGTAATCGTACTTCCATTTAATACCTCAACCATTACCTCATTGCTGGTTACATCATCGCTATATTGGTTGCGCGAAACACAGGTTACATAATAGGTGCCCGGCAGTGCAAAATTTGGTGTATAAGTAGTAGCTGTTTGTGCAGGATTAAAGCTTGTGTAGCCACTTCCACTCGTGGTAGAATACTTCCATTCGTGCGTAGCATTCTGGGAGGAGATAACCGTTAATGTTGTGCCGTTTGTGTTGTAAAGGATACTTTGATTGTTTGCTGGTAGAACACTGTTCTCAAATTGGTCTATAATCAGGTCTACTCCATAGTTTGTTCCGTAGATAACAGGCACACTCGATATCACACGTACTCTGAAGCCGGTTCCTGCATGTGTGTTAGCAGGAATTACCGCATAA
>CAYQRR010000353.1:464-3030 GCA_964419635.1 uncultured Chitinophaga sp.
TCCGGGAGCTCCGCTTTGAATGCTGCCGATATTGGTGGCGTTTGTGAACGAACCATTGGCATCTGACAACTGAGCGGTAAACACATTCGTGTTGTAATCAAAAACGGCTGTAGTGGTGTTATAGGGCACCACAATATTTGCATTCGGTGCCGATAAACTGAATTCAAATGGTGAGCCGGGGAAGGTTCCGGTGGTTAAAATTGGAGTCCCTACCGTAATCTCTACTTCGTTGCTGGTAACAGGCGCTCCATTGATGATGCTTTCACACACAACAAAGTATGTCCCGTTACTGCTAAAATTAGGTGTGTAGGTGCTGCTTGTTTGAGAAGGGGTGAAAGGTACATAGTTGGTACCTTGTGTAGTAGTAAACTTCCATTCACGGGCAGTCGCAGGGGCTGTTTCGTTCACCGTCAGCGTATTCCCGTTTGTATTAACCGTAAGCGTTTGTGGTGCGGCTGGTGTAATATTATTTCCGATAACGTCTACCTGTACTTCATTGCTGATAACATTCAGTCCCCCCGGGTAGTTTGTTTCGCAAACCACAAAATAAGTTCCACCTGCCTGAAAATTAGGAGTGTAGTTGAGACCTGTCTGAGTCGGAACAATTGCTGAATATGGACCTCCCGAGACGTTACTATACTTCCAACTACGTCCGACACTTCCATTGCTTTCGGTAACGGTAAGAGGTGTGCCATTTGTGTTCGACAGAATATTTTGCACTGTAGTGGGCGCAATGGTGTTACTTATGTTTATGATGGTGAGGTCAGCGCTGTTGGCAGTAGAAGTAAGCGCTGGTGTAGAAGTCACTAAACGAACTCTGTAAGCAATTCCGTTAGATGTAGCAGCCGGGATAGTTGCCGTAATACTACCTGAAGTAGTAGCTACAACAGAGCCAATGTTCACTGCATTGGTAAAAGAACCTAAGGAATCGCTGAGTTGTGCAGTCACCGTATTGCCGGCTATAAACTGGCCTTGTAGAGTAAACGGGATATTAATGGATGGGCCGGAAGTAGCCGATACATAATAGGTAGTCGGGGAAATAGTACCAACGAAAACTGCCGGTTGATAATACACATCAAAATCATCCAGCCATAGTGTGCTATTCGCAGCGCCTCCCGTTTGATCGCCACTACTGGTGGTTGTTATAAGAATGAATTGCGGAGTTCTGGAGTCGACATATACAAACGGAATGCTTACCCGAGTCCAGCCGCTTACAGTGGCTGTTGCGCCTGTCCATTGCGCGCGGCCAATAATGTTCATGGTGCTGTCAGGGTGGTTGCCATTTACCGGTGTCTCTGGTGTGTAAGCATTACCTACATGTAATCGAGCCTCCACTCGCGGATAATCTCCACTTACTGATGTGTAGCGATACCAAAAAATCAAACTATCCGGTCTGGCAGAAAAGGCCATGCCAAACGCAGGGTCATTCGCAATGGTCCTGATGTAGCCCTCCGGTTTGTTAGTAGATGGAGCTTCTACACGGCCTGTGGTTAACGAACCATTCACCACAATGCCAAATGTGCTGCCACTTACCACTCTGGCGCAATAAGTTCCACTATGTGGGTTAGATGCTTCTCTATAGCAGGTTTGTGGTGCAAAGGAACTTCCAGCCTGTCCCCCACCGGTTTTATTACTGTTCCAAAACTGGGGTTCTTCTGTTGCTTGTCCTACAGCCGTCCAGTTTTCTAAGCCACCGTTGGCGATTGTCGTTTGTGCAAAAGCATAGTTCAATGCTATTGCCAGAATAAGTAAAATTGAAGATGTTTTTTTCATGCTTGTTTTTTTCTGGGGCGAAAAATACGCAAATGGGTAACTAATAGAAATGAATTATGAACACTGACCTGTTGGGTTGGTAGGCAGAAAGCTGTTTGTTCTTTAAAAACCAAACAACCCCCATGTATTAAACATGGAGGCTGTTGCCGGGAGCTAGTAGTGGGTAAAATTTATTTACCGTTTACTACTACAGTTCCGTTCTCGATTTTGATATTGATTGCTGGCATAATTATTAATTTTTGATATGATTTAAAAATTGACAGGACTATTCTTTTTCATCATCTTCTTCGATAATCACATGAACCGCAGGAGTACCTTCGAAGTCAAATACATCGGTACCGCCATCTTTCAGGTAGTCTTTGTATTCAGATGAGTTGTAAATTTTGTTGGCATCTTCTTTCGAAATTGAAATGCCATTTGTCGTAGATCCGGTAGTGTTAAATGCAACACCTAAAAAGGTAAGTAAGGCAACGAATAACTCCATAGTTGTGTTTTTTGAGATTAAATAATGACACAACTATCGTTGATTGCTCGTTCTTTAGAGAGCTAAAATGCTCACTAAAAAACAACAATGAGCAGTTAGAATTTGTGAGAAAATAAAAAAGCTACCCGCGGATGCTTGGGTAGCTTTTTTATTTATTGTCGCACTTTTTTGTGTTTTAAATTTTAGCGCAACAAATTAAATATAGTATGTTAAACGAATTTAGACGTCAAAAGGTTGCATCTGTTTAAGCTTCAGAAAATGAGCGTTTTGGCAACCTGCTGCATATCAATTAGTAGACAAAAACGACTT
>CAYQRR010000354.1:0-3018 GCA_964419635.1 uncultured Chitinophaga sp.
GTTCTGAATTTAAACGTTCAATGGCATGGGTAATTATAGGAGGTTTAACCAGTTCGCTATTGCTTACCTTGTTTGTGGTACCAACTGTATATTATTTATTCGACCGTTTGAAAGAGAAAGTAAGCAAGAAAAAAGACAAAGCTGACGATACCTATTTGGAAATGTACAGTTAATTGTCGAGTTAGAAAAATACACGTCATTCCAAACGAAGAGAGGAATCCCTTAATTTTAAGTACGTCATTCCGACGACGAAGTATAGGGAGGAGAAATCCAGAACAAAACCAGGCATCTGATTTCATGCGTAGATCTCTCACTCCCTGCCCGTTTCGCAGCAGGTGGGCGTTCGAGATGACGCGGAACGCTTGTCATTACGAACGAAGAGAGGAATCCGAAATATTGCAGCTAATTAAGCCCCCATGTTCCACTTCATTACAATAATGATAAAAAAAGCCCCGCAAAAACGGGACTTCCGGTTGTTGAAAAAGTGCGCTTGTTTAATCAAGCGTGATGTCTTTCATAGCATTTGGTCTTATTTCAATTTTGCCCGGTTCTTCATCATTCGTATAGATTGTGTAGTTTGAAAAATTAGACTGATCCGAATTTTCGCCACCTTCCAGGTTCACTCCATAGCGTTTATAAGCCGGTTCTTTTTCCAGCTCATACAAACTGATATTGTGTTTTTGCATATCCAGTGTAATGCGTTTTTTAATCAAGTCGCGCTCCAAATCTTGTTCATCTACGGGTGTAACTTTCTTGTCCATATGTGTATCAAACAACGAAAACTGGTTATTATCTACTGCCTGTATATCAACTTTATCTTCTAAAGTATTCATGATATCCGTACGAGGTTTGTCTACTATTTTAATATCATCCAACTCGAACTCGCTTGTTACAGATTTGATTTCAAATTCAAACTCATTTTCTTTTTCAGCCGTCACCTCAATATTCGGAATAAACAAATCACTCTCATCCACTTTTTCTTCCATTTCTGGCGTATTATCTTTTACATCCTCTTCCAACCTATGTACAATCTTTTGTTCTGATGGATTGGTATTTTGTTTTTGATTTGTCTGGTCTAAAGAGTGAACTACTTTTTCTTGTTGTGCTTTCTGCACTTGCTTTCTCTCCTTACTGATTTCACCACTTTGGAAGCCTGTTGCAATCAGCGTAATTGCTATTTCATCACCCAAATTATCATCTTTGCAAACGCCCCAAATCAGCTCGCAGTCGCTTTGTGTTTGCGATTGAATGGACTCGGTAATCAAATCCAGCTCACGCATTTTTATGCCATTGCCATACGTAATATACAACACGATACCTCGTGCTCCGAAAATATCCGCATCTTCAAGCAACGGTGAATTCATGGCATCATTAATAGCATTCATTGCCCTGTCCTCCCCTGCTCCTCTGCCTATTCCTATAATGGC
Organism: uncultured Chitinophaga sp.; assembly: GCA_964419635.1. GTDB lineage: Bacteria > Bacteroidota > Bacteroidia > Chitinophagales > LD1 > Bog-950. The sequence goes on from CAYQRR010000354.1 coordinate 1,428, forward strand.
AACTCCGCTATTACTCATTACACGGCGCACATCGTTGAAGTCCACATTGATTTTGCCGGGACGAGTAATGATTTCGGTAACTCCTTTTGCTGCAGTAGTCAATATATCATCTGCTTTAGAGAAGGCTTCATCAATATCCAAATCCGGATAAATATCATACAGTTTATTATTAGACACTACGATGAGCGCATCTACATTTTCTTTCATGTTTTGCAAACCTTTATCCGCCTTTTCGCGTTTAGGTTTGCCTTCATTGCTAAAAGGCAATGTAACGATACCAACAGTAAGTATGCCCAAATCTTTGGCAATTTTTGCTACCACAGGCGCACCACCTGTACCTGTTCCACCACCCATGCCGGCAGTAACAAACACCATTTTGGTATTATTGGACAGGTACATGCGTATTTCTTCTTCGGCTTCCAAGGCTGCACGTCTGCCGTCTTCCGGGTCGGCACCTGCGCCCAGACCTTCAAGCAAGTTTGTACCCAACTGCATTTTTGTAGGCACCGGGCTTTTCAATAAATCCTGTTTATCTGTATTACAAACGCCGAAATTTACTCCGGGTATGCCTTGTTCATACATATAATTCACGGCGTTGCAACCACCGCCGCCAACTCCCAATACTTTGATAATTGAGTTGTGTTCGCTAAACATTTCAAATTCCATGGTTGTATTTTTTATTTTTTAACTGCTATTATTTTTTAAAAAATGATTTATTTATTATCAAAATCATCCACATCAGAACGCAACCAACTTCCTAATTTTTTACCCCACACAGAAATCAAGCTTCCCTCATTTAATTTTGATTTGTCATCACTAATAGTGATTTCTTCTTCAACTACTTCTTTTTCCAGTTTAATCTCATTCAATACCGGAGTAGTTTGCTCAGGAGCAACAACAACAGGCTGTTCTTCCGCCACAATTTTTATTTCTTCTTTTTTAGGAATATACTGTTGTTCTGATAAGGCTTTTTCATCTTGGATTTTAAAGCCTCTGATAAGCAAACCGATTGCTGTAGCATAAATCGGATTTTCTATATTCACGAGTTTAGTAGATGCCAGATGTTCGGTAGGCAAACCGACACGTGCGCTTTGTCCTGTTTCAGATTCGGTTAATTGAATTAAGTGTTTCAGCTGAGAACCGCCTCCGGTAAGGATGATACCGCCAATTAATTTCTTGCCGAATCCTGAGAGTTTTATCTGGAAATCAACATGCGCTAAAATTTCTTTAACACGTGCTGAAATTACTTTAGACACGCTCAATAAATTCAACTCCCGATTTCCGGTATTATTGATGCCTTTGATAGATACATGCTGATTGCGCAACTCATCATAAGGAATCGCAGAACCAAATCGTTTTTTCAAATCCTCCGCCTGATCGCGCAGGATGCGGAAATCGCGTAAGTCTTCGGTGATGATATTTCCGCCAAATGGTATGACTGCCGTATGACGAATTACATAGTTTTCAAAAATGGCAATATCCGTTGTACCACCGCCTATGTCCACTAAACACACTCCGGCTTCCAGTTCTTCTTTGCTCAACACTGCATCTGCAGATGCCAAAGGTTCTAACTCAATGCTTGCTACTTCCA
>CAYQRR010000355.1:0-3012 GCA_964419635.1 uncultured Chitinophaga sp.
GTGCCTACCTTGTTTGTAGCTATTCATATCACCTGGCGCTCGCGAAGGGACCTGGCCGATTTGTTTCACAACGTAGCCGTGTGTTGCTGGATAAGTGCCAACGCTATCTGGATGACCGGTGAGTTTTTCTTTCAGGATGGCCTGCGTAATTATGCGATGATTTTCTTTACCATCGGTCTGGTGGTCGTGGCCATTTTTTACATTGTCCACTTTCCGGAGATTAAGCGCAAGCAACGGGCAGCCGAGGATGAACTCAAGGCCCGTAAGCCCGAATAGTTGTTTCCCATCTTACGGACTCAGTCTTCAAAATATTTCCTTCCCTTTTCTTATTTCATCTGTTCAGCCTTTATACATTCGTCTACTTCATTAAAAATCAAACCTAGTACGAATGAAAAATATTTTGTCCGCCTGTGTAGTGTTTCTCCTCTCCTCTTCTGTTTTTGCACAGGTTAATCCGAATTATCACGTAGAAATTGTGCGCGATAGTTTTGGCGTGCCGCACATCTTTGGCAAGACCGATGCCGATTGTTCTTACGGTTTAGTATACGCTGCCTGCGAAGATGATTACAACACGGTGCAATGGGGCTTGCTGCTGGCTCGCGGCAAACTGGGTTTAACCATGGGCATTGAAGGCGCTAAGATTGACTATGCTGTGCAGTTGCTGGGTGTGCCCGATTTCATTGAAAAACATTACAATGATTTATCACCCGAAACCAGAAAGCTACTGGAAGCCGGGGCCGCTGCCGGTAACGATTGGGCCAAGAAGAATCCCGACCGACTTTTCTTTAAGAGTCTGCTGCCTATTCGCCCCACCGATTTTATTGCAGGCTATATGCTATCAATGGCACTGATGACCGGAGTGGATGGAGCCATTAAAAGTGTAGTAGGCGAAAGTGTTCCAACGCTCGATTACAATAAAGATGCACGAGGCTCCAATGCGTTAGCCATGAACTCGCGCATTACGGCCGATGGCAATGTCTATCTCGACTGCAATGCGCATCAGCCTTTAGAGGGGCCCATGAGCTGGTATGAAGCACACCTGCACAGCGATGAAGGGCTGAATATTCTGGGCGCCACTTTCCATGGTGCGGTTTCTATTTTTCACGGCACCAACGAAAACCTGGGTTGGGCGCATACCACCAATTACTTTGATGCCATTGATATATACCAGTTAGAACCCGATCCGAAAAAGAAGAATCACTATCTGGTAGATGGTGTATCTTACAAATTGCAGCAAAGCCGCGCAAAGCTTACTGTTAACCTGGCCAAGCAACGCGATAAACACAAATTCATTCTCACCATAGGTAAAAAGAAATGGTGGAGTATGTATGGCGCCACCTATGTGAACAAGAAAGGCATGTTTGCTATTCGTCTGGCCTCAAACATGACGGTGAAGAGCGTGGAAGAATGGTATAAAATGAACAAGGCACGCAACTATACCGAGTTCCGCCAGGCACTGGATATCCAAGGCATCATCAATCAGTATGTAACCTATGCCGACCGTTTTGACACCATTTATTGCGTGAGCAACGGAGCCATGCCCATACGCGCGGATGGCTACGACTGGAAAAGCACCGTGCCCGGCAATACACAAAAAACTTTATGGACTCAGTTTCTGCCGCACGATTCGCTTCCGCATGTGCTGAACCCCGATTGCGGATATCTGTTTCAGGTGAACAATACCTCTTACAGCATGACGGCTAAAAACGAAAACCCGGAGCCGCTGGCTTGTCAAAAAAACAGTGGCTTTGCGCTTTGGCAAACTAACCGCAGTCTGCGCTTTTACGAAATGATGGAGCAGAAGAAAAACCGCAAGCTGACCTGGAACGATTTTCTGGAAATTAAATACGATGCGCATTATCCGCAAACCGTTACGGCTCCGTTCAAGAGTTTTGATTTAGAGGAAGCCTTCCATTTAGATGAAAAGAAATATCCGGACATTGCCGATGCCATCGGGGTGATGAAAGCCTGGAGCCAAAACCGCACCGGGGATATTGCCGACACCAACGCCACCCTGGTGTATAAATGGATTTACGGAACTTACTTTGCCATTAATGACGAAATAGAAAAGAAGTTTACAGCCGACCCCGCCTTTAAACTCGACTACTTTGCCGATGGTGTGCGCAGGGCTAAAGCTGAGATGATCAGAGATTTTGGTCAGCTGACGGTGCCGCTGGGGCAGTTTCAGCGCCATCAGCGGGGCGAGGTGAATCTGCCTACCAGTGGCGGACCCGATATGTTTGCTGCCAAGTATGGCGATGCGTTTGGCAAAGGTCAGCGAAGAATAAGCTCGGGCGAAAGCTATATTCTGCTTAGCAAGTTTAAGAAAGATGGCAGTTTACCCGAGCTGCGCAGCATCATCTGTTATGGTAGTAGCAACACTCCCGGTGCCAAGCACTATACCGATCAGATGCAGCTTTATGTTAACAACCAAACTAAAGTGGAAAGCTTGAGTAAAGAGTGGGCTTACCAACATGCAGAACGTATTTACCGCCCGGGAGAATAGGTAGAAGAATTCAGAATGCGCAACTCGGTATGGGGAATCCATATCATCATTCCTAATGATTCAACTCAGCGGATGCGTGGATATGGTGCCGCACCTTTGCTTGTATTAACCAATTAAAACAGGCCCCTATGAAAGACTTCAAGATTCTCGCTCTCCCTCTGGCCATTTTGTTATTCGTTGCATCGTGCACTAAAGAAGGCCCGGCCGGGCCGGCTGGCACTAATGGCACCAACGGTACCAATGGCAATGCCAATGTTGTTGTAATTAATCACCCCACCGACTCGATTGGAAACAGTAAAAACATAACTATTAACCTGCCGGCCTCAGTTTCTACCGGAACAGTAGACTCAGGCTTGATTTTGGTGTATTATAAGGGGCTGATTGCCGATGGATGTGATTATTGGTATCAAGCTCCCGGTTTGGGTTGTGGAGCCAGTTTTCAAACACGCTGGATATATGATGCTCCTACCAAGCAGTTAATTCTTTCAATTAAGAATCCGGATGGT
>CAYQRR010000356.1:0-3002 GCA_964419635.1 uncultured Chitinophaga sp.
CAACACATAATAGGCATCTTAAAAAGAGATTTACCCAACAATCTCTATTACCATGGTTTGCACCATACCATGGATGTATTGCGTTCGGCCGAAATTATTGGCAAGCAGGAAAAGATAAACGAGAAAGAAATGCTGCTGCTGAAAGTAGCCGTGCTGTATCATGATGCGGGTTTTACAAAAGTGTATCGTGATCATGAGCGCGTGGGTTGCGAAATGGCCCAGGCTGATTTACCTTCTTTTGGATTTACTGCAGAAGAGATTGAAGAAATCTGCGGCATGATAATGGCTACCAAAATTCCCCAAAACCCACAGAAGAAGCTGGAATACATTATTGCCGATGCCGATTTGGAGTACCTGGGAACCGATGATTTTGTGCGTATCGGCAACTCGCTTTTTGAAGAAATCAAAATTTATCTGGGGGTAGAAAGCGAACGGCAGTGGAATATCATACAACAGAATTTTTTGCGTTCGCACCAGTATTACACTAACTTTTGCAAAAAGAACCGCGAGCAGAAAAAGCAGCAAAATCTGAAGGCTGTAGAGAAAATTGTAGAATCCTACACTTAAGTTATCTTTATAAACAATTAATTATCATCAAAACTAAAAACCACACTCATGAAAAAGTTTTCTCTTGTTCTGTTTTCAGCCACTCTGTTTGTCGCTGCTATTGGCCTTTCATCATGCAATAAAGCATTAGAATTAGGTCTCAAGCTAAACAACGAACAGATTTGCATTCCTGCACAGCAGTTTGTCGTTTCAGCCGGGGTGCCTCAATCATTTACTATTCCTGTTACAAAGATTCAATCGGAGTTTGCCGCCAATGGAGTTACGTTTGATATAAACAAGATTAAAACGGCCACGTTTAAGAATTACAAAATCAAAGTAAATACAGCATCTGCCAATTTTAATTACGTAGGTGGTGTATCTGTGTATGCAAAAGCAGAAGGGGCTGCCGGCAACGGGGAGCAAATTGCCTACACCAATATCACCGGTTCAAATGTAACGGAGGTTGATCTGCTTGCCAATGGAGTTAACCTGAAAAGCCTGTTGAATGGTAACATCGTTGTTACCGTACTTACTTTCAACAACGCAAACAACTCACCGGAGACTTGTTTCTCTTTGGAAAATGGAACTATTCTGGTAGAAACATCGAAGTAAAACGAAGATTACAGGAATAAAAAAAGAGGCGAACCTATGGTTCGCCTCTTTTTATGTTTAGACTATTCCAACTTAGAAATTAGCCTTTGATTTCGCTATTGTCTTCTCTGGCTACAAAGAAGAAAGTGAGACCCAGCGTAAGCAGCAGAATGCCGATAACAAGAGGCATCAGGTGACCGGTTTGAAACATACTTTGTTTCAGTTTAGGGTCGTTGTAATCTAAGGCCCAAGAGGTGTTGGCCATTACAAAAGAGAAATAGATTGTCAAAAGTCCTCCAACTATAGTGGTGATGCCAGCGATTACTTTACTCATAATGAATTGTTTTAGCGAGGGCGAATGTAAAGCAAAACAGGAAAAAGCAAAATCCGTGTAATGTCATTTTCTGCCCATTATATTCGCGCCCTCATTTAAAAAGCATGATAGCTGTATCCAACATTGAACTTCACTTCAGCGGGCGGGTGATGTTTGACCAGATTTCTTTTCTGATTAACGAAAACGATAAAATAGGTCTTACGGGCCGAAACGGTGCCGGAAAATCGACCCTGTTGAAGGTGCTGAAAGGTCTGCAACCCATTGACGGAGGCGATATTATGTATCCCAAGGGCACCATTATTGGTTATTTGCCTCAGGAGCTGCATTCGCAGAGCCAGCTCACCGTGATGGACGAAACCCGCAAGGCATTTGAAAGCGTGATGAAGCTGGTGGAAGAGAAGGATAAAATCATGCACGACATGGAAACCCGCACCGACTATGAAAGTGATGATTACATGCAGCTGATAGAGCGGATGGGCGAGGTGGAACATCAGATTGAAATTCATGACGGGTATAGTATCAACGAACAAACCGAGCGGGTGCTGAAAGGTCTGGGGTTTGACCCGGCCGATTTTGAAAAACCTATGAAAACCCTCAGCGGAGGATGGCAAATGCGCGTGGAGCTGGCCAAAATTTTATTGGCTAAGCCCGATTTGGTATTGCTGGATGAGCCCACCAACCACCTGGATATTGAATCGGTTATCTGGCTCGAAAAATTTTTGAAAGAGTATCCCGGGGCTATTATCATGGTGAGCCACGACCGCAGCTTTTTGGATAACATTACCAACCGCACCATAGAGGTGGTAGCCGGTGATATTGAAGATTACAACGCCCCCTATACCAAATACGTGGAGCTGCGCAAAGAGCGCAGAGAGCAATTGATTAACGCCCAGAAAAATCAGCAGCGCGACATTGCTCAGATAGAGCGCAACATTGAGCGCTTCCGCGCCAAGGCCAGCAAAGCCACCTTTGCCCAATCGCTGATTAAAAAGCTGGATAAAATGGACCGCATTGAGGTGGAGGAAGAAGATGTGAGCGGAATGAACCTCCGTTTTCCGGCTGCGCAGGCCTCGGGCAAAACGGTGCTGGTAGCCAAAAACATTGTGAAGCGCTATAACGATAAACCGGTGATCAATAACCAGAGTGTGCAGATTGACCGGGGCGACAAAATTGCTTTTGTGGGCAAAAACGGAATGGGTAAAACCACCTTTAGCCGAATGCTGGTAAACGACCTGAAGATGGACAGCGGAACGGTGGAACTGGGGCACAATGTAACCATCGGCTACTATGCCCAGCACGCTGCCGACAGCATGGACGGCAACGACACCGTGCTGGATGTGGTGGACCGCGTGGCAGTTGGCGACATACGCACCAAACTGCGCGACCTGCTGGGTTGCTTCCTATTCAAGGGCGATGATGTGTTTAAGAAAGTGAAAGTGCTGAGCGGGGGCGAAAAAGGACGATTGGCCCTCTGCAAGATGATTCTGGAGCCGCGCAACTTTTTGGTGATGGACGAGCCGACCAATCACCT
>CAYQRR010000357.1:0-3001 GCA_964419635.1 uncultured Chitinophaga sp.
ATTTTCAATTAAAGAAGCTACTTTAGAAGATGCTCCAATTATCTTTGATTTAGCTACCAATATTTGGAATGCTCATTACCCCTCCATTATTTCTTTAGACCAGATTTCCTATATGCTTCATACCCGATATACAGTGGATGTGATTAGGAAATCCATGCTTGAAGGAGAGCGTTTTTTCTTATTGTTTGTTGGCGATGTTTGCAAGGCGTATGCTTCTGTCGAAAATAGAGAATCGGATACATATTTGCACAAATTTTACGTGCCGGTGGATCATCACCGCTCAGGGATAGGACAGGAGCTGTTTTCCTATATTTTAAAGTGCGTTGATATTGATAAGCCTATTCGATTGCAGGTGAATCGTAAGAATTTTAAGGCAATCAACTTTTACTTCAAGCAAGGCTTTGTTATTGAGGAAGTTCAGGATTTTGATATCGGAAACGGATTTACCATGGAAGATTTTGTAATGGTGAATTTTCATAAATAAAAAAAAGGGGCTTTTGGATTAAAGCTCCTAATGATTACATATTTCGCAGGTCTATAAATATTTGAAATTGAACTTAGGGTCCAGTTTAAGAAGCGATTCATACATCAACCGGATCACATTTTCCAAATCATCTATCGACACTAACTCAACAGTGGTATGCATGTATCGAAGGGGGAGCGAAATCAATACAGATGGTATACCACCATTCGCATAGGCAAACGCATCAGTATCGGTGCCGGTGCTTCTGGATGCTGCATCCATTTGAAACGGAATGTCATTTTTACGGGCATTGCCTAATATGAAATCCAATAGTTTGTTATGAACCGCTGGCCCAACTGTTAGTACAGGACCGCCACCACATTTGTATTCTCCTTCTGCTACCTTATCAATCATAGGGGTGGTAGTATCGTGACATACATCTGTGATAATGGCACAATTGGGTTGTATACTATGCACTACCATTTCGGCACCACGGAGCCCTACTTCTTCTTGCACCGAGTTAACAACATATAGCGCAAACGGCAGTTTTTTCTTGTTCTCTTTAAGCATACGTGCCACTTTAGCAATGATAAATCCACCGGCACGATTGTCTAACGCTCTTCCACCAAAGTATCGGTTGTTTAAAACAAAAAACTCATCCTGATAAGTTATCACACAGCCTACGTGAATACCCATGGCTTCCACTTCCTTCTTGGAATTGGCTCCGCAATCGAGAAAAATATTTTTCAGTTCAGGCGCTTGCTCTTTCCCTCCATTACGAGTATGAATTGCCGGCCAGCCGAAGATAGCTTCTATTCTTTTACCGTCACGAGTGTGAATCCACACTTTTTTAGAAGGTGCTATTTGATGATCACTCCCTCCATTTCTACGCACATAAATGTGGCCCTGTTCGTTAATGTAGGCAACAAACCAAGAAATTTCATCAGCATGTGCTTCAATCACCACTTTAAATTTAGCATCCGGATTTATGATGCCATAAACTGAACCATAATTATCTACCTCGTAAGTATCAATAGCCGGCTTGAGATAGTTAAGCCAAAGTTTCTGTCCTTCAGCCTCAAAACCGGTAGGAGATGCATTATTGATATATTGTTTGAAGAACTTTTTGTCTTCTTCGGTTAAAAGAGTTGATTTTTTTTGGGTAGAAGTTTTTGTTTTTGCCATAGTGGTAAATTGTAAACAACAAGGTTATATAAATCAGTTAAACTGCCAAAGGGCAACAGTCAATTAAGAATCCGTAAACTTATACCCAACTCCTCGAACCGAGTGGAAATATCGCGGGTTATTTTCTCCTGCCTCAAAATATGTGCGGAAAGCATGAATAAAATTATCTATCGTTCTCGTAGTGGGATAAACGTCATATCCCCACACAAATTCTAAAATCTGCTGACGAGACACCACCACATTCTTTTTTTCAATCAATAACTTTAACAGGGCTACTTCTTTTTTTGTAAGCGTATATTCTTTGCCTGTAGACGCTTTGGCTTTAAAAGTTATAAAGTTGATTTCGTTTCCTCCCCATTTGTAAGATTTAGTTTCTATGTCATCACGTTTTCCGCGTTCGCTGTGTTTTACAAGAATTTTAACCCGCAGCAGTAATTCCTCCAGATTAAAAGGCTTGGTTAGATAATCATCGGCCCCTTGCTTCAGTCCTTCAATTTTATCTTCTGCGGTATCTTTTGCTGTTAAAAAGAGTATAGGTGTATCATTGTCCGTCAATCTGATTTTGGAACATACAGCAAACCCATCCATTTCCGGAAGCATAACATCCAGCACAATAAGATTAAAGCGTTGCTCCGCAGCCTTTTTGGCTGCCTTAAATCCGGTATCGGCAATCTCTACTTCATACCCTTCAATTTCAAGGTTGAGTTTAATTGCTTCCCGCAGGTTTTCTTCATCTTCTACAAGTAAAATTCGCTTACTCATGCATATGATTTAAGATTAAAAAATGTGAAGTGATTATACGGGCAAATTTTGAAATGAATGTCACAGAATTGTAATAAGAAGGGACCTTGCAACCTATAATCTATAAAACTCAAAAGCAGGATATCCCCAGGCATTACCTTGTTTGAAATCTACAAAGTGTAATTTGTAGAACCGATCTTCGGCAGTCTTTACAAAATATACATGACCCGGCAGAGTCGTGTAATCATTGTTGGTAAAGCGTTTCCAACCATAGCCGATGGCATCTCTGTCGTTCACTAATCTATTTGTTTCAAAATTTGAAATGGTAATTGTTTCAAAATTGACAGTGCTATCTATATATGCTTGCACCCTTGAAGGATTATGCAAAACCCCAGTTACAAGATAAGGCAAGTAATAAGGCTCATAAAAAACAACACTATAGCGGGTAAAACAAAAGTCCCAAAGTGCTTTATCGGGCTCTATGCCATCTACAATCCCGGAGTCATTTGTAAAAGTGAAATAAGCGTAGTTTCTGGTGTTGTCTTTGGGTATAGTAAAATTGTGCGAACTGTTCTCGCCCTCGCGCATATATGAAACGGAATACTCTCCACT
>CAYQRR010000358.1:0-2977 GCA_964419635.1 uncultured Chitinophaga sp.
CGATAAATTTTTTCTTGATATAAGCATCCACTTCTATTTCAGCTGTGTCGCCCACCGAAATGCGTAACACATCGTTTTCGTTTACATCTACTTCGGCCTGCATGTTGTCTAAGTCAGCGATGCGGATGATTTCGGTACCGGCCATTTGCGCAGTTCCCACAACCCGTTCTCCCAGCTTGACATTCACGAGCGATACGATGCCACTCATGGGAGCATAAATTTTTGTTTTCAGCAAATTGTCGTTGGCTTGTTTTAGTTGAGCTTCGGCACTGTTCACACTAAAAGCGGCTGCATTCACTTGTTCCAGCGCAGTGGCTTGATTGGCTTCCGCTTGTTCATATTGCAACTTGCTGGCCTCATACTCCATTTCGGAAATGACTTTGTCGTCAAATAATTTTTTGTTTCGTTCATAATTGCGCTTAGCATTCTCAAAAGCGGCTTTCGCTTGAATGGAGCTGGCTCGTGCGCTGGCCAGGCTGGCCTTTACCTGATTGAGGCCGGCTGTGGCCTGGGTAACCACCGCTTCATAAATATTGGGGTTCACCACGCAAAGCAATTGCCCTTTACGTACCGAGTCGCCTTCCACCACATTTAGCTCAATCACTTCGCCCGATACTTCACTGCTCAGCTTCACTTCTGTTTGCGGATTAATTTTGCCACTGGCTGTTACGGTTTCAATCAGCGAGCGTTTAGCCGCTTTTTCTACAGCTACTTCCTGGATGTCTCCTTTGCCAATCCAGCCTTTCTTTTTGCCTACTACCGCTACCACGAGCAGCACCGCGACCAATACACCAAGAACCGTGATGAGTTTATTGTTTTTCATAGCACACCAATTAAAGTCTTTTTGTTTCTGAATTAGTTCAGCGTAATGGCTTGACCGTTGTAAAAGTCCAATACCTTTTTTCTGAAAATGAAGGTGAATTTATTGCGCAGCATTTCGCTCTCAGCAGTTGCCAAATTGTTTTTGGCCGTTTGGTATTCCAGGTTGCCACTGACTCCGGCATTGTAGCGCTTTTCCTGAGCCTCATAAGCACGCTTGGCCGATTCGTAACTCTTTCTGCTGCTGAAATAAGATTCGGAAGCAGCGCGGGCATTTGCATCGGCTTGTGCAATCGTTTGCAACAAATTGTTCTTGCTTTGCTCCACTTGCAGCACCTGATTCTGCACGTTAATTTTTGCGTTCTGGATATTAGTTACGCGCTGCCAGCGATTAAAAATGGGAATACTCATGTTAACCGCAAATCCTTTCCTAAACTGGTCGGTGAACTGTTTACGAATGGGCGTGGTGACATACTCGCCCAATGCTGTGTCCAGTTGTTTTTGTTGGTTGGTGTAATAGTCGTATAAGCTATAGCTCAGGGAAATGCTTGGGCTCAGCGCGCCCCAGGCCATTTTCTTTTGAAGTTCGGCACTTTTTAAGCGAGCCATGGCAGCTTTGATGGATGGCTGTTGCAGCACAGCAGTGTTGTAGGTGCTCAGCGTAGTGTTTTCGGATAAGCCTGCGGCTATATCTCCGGAGATGACCGGAATTTCTACATCAAATTTTTCTTCGGGTTGTAATTGCAATATTAAACGCAACGTAAGCACTGCCAGTTCTACACTGTTTCGGGCCGACACAATGTTGGCTTCATCTCGCGCCAGTTGCGCGTCTACATCCAGTAAATTTGCCTCGGGTAACATGCCGTTTTTTACTCGCTTTTCAATGTTTTCGCGCTGCACTACTGAAATGGCTTTTTGATTTTCGGCCACTTTTAAAATTTCTTTGTTCAGCATGATTTGCAGAAATGCTGTCGTAATATTCAGGGCCACTGTGTTTTTGGCATCTTCCAAATCAAACTTTGCGGCATTCCAATCCGACTTGCTTTTGAGAATATTATGCACTTGCTGCAATCCGGAAAAAAGGGTGAGGTCGCCATTAAGCGAAGTAGCAAAGGTAGTGGTGGTTTGATTTACCACCCGAAAGGCTGCAATGCTGAACTGTTGACCATTGGTCAAATCGTTGGATATAAAACCATTGACGGAAGGTAGCAGATTGAGATAGCTCTGCGTATAGTTGTTTTTGTTTAGCTGCTGGTTCAGCGTTGCCTGGCGAATGGCAATATTGTTGTCTAACGCATACGCCATACATTTTTCAAGATTCCACTTTGGAACATCCGATTGAGCAACCAGAGAATGGGCAATTACAACCAATACCGCCACGAATAAAATGCGCATGAGATTCGCTTGAAAATTTAGAGCCGCTAAAGTAGCGGAGGAATTGAGAAATAGTAATGCTGCGGGGGAGTGCTACCGAATGCCAAGCCGCTGTTCCAATCTGCGCTTTTGGCGCATGTGATGCCGGAAATGGATGTTGCACAGCGAAATCCATTCAGCAGTATTTAACCAGCCCAAAAAAGGGTGCCGGGTTTTTAGTGATGGATCGCTCTGCGGTATGCGCTGAATGTAGTCGCTGGCTAGTTTCTTGATGTCTTCCAGTTTGCTGATGAGCGCTTCCAACGATTCGGGCTGTTTGGGTACCACCGCCACTTGCTTGGGCATGTCATACTTTACCGGAGGTAACATCCTGAGCGAAAAAATGAAGTGAGCGGCAAATTTTTTGGAGCGACCTCGTTCGGTCCCATCTTGGTTCAAACACTTTTCAGCATTTTTAAAGAAAAAACCTTTGGCGCTCATCCAGAGGTGAATGCCCACCTGCCCCAGGCTCCATTCATCTTCGCTGGGCTTACTCACTATTTGTTCCCACGTATTTGATTTATACTCCGAAATCCAATAATCGATAATCTCGTGGGTCTGCTTTTCTAGTTTATTCAGATTCATCTTCGCTTGATTTAATGCCAAAATAACAAAAACTACTCTACGGTTGTGGAAGCGAGCCCGTCCTATTTTTTTAATTTCACCCCAACTAGCAAGCCGTGAAAGAGAAAAAACTAGGCAACGAGATTAGCTTTGATTTTAAACTGGTGGGTATTGCCACTAC
>CAYQRR010000359.1:0-2976 GCA_964419635.1 uncultured Chitinophaga sp.
CCATTATGTTTACAATACCAGCAGTTACAAAGTTTATAGTAAGGGCATCTTGATTTTTACTCATATCAATCAAAATCATATCGTTTCCGGGATTGGGCGAAATCGAAATGCCGGAAAGGCTAAAATCATGGATGGACTCCCAAATTAGGTAACAGGCTGTATCGCACTTTGTGTCTGAACCAAATTGGTTGGAGGCGGTAAGGCATACTTCTAAAAATCCATAACTGTTATAGTTATTCCAAAGCTGCCAAGGGGAAAAGTTCACACTAAGGGAGTTATAAGATTTGGAAGAGTCTACCGATGAGAAAGTCCACGCCAGATTACTGGAATTTATAGAAGTGCTAACTATTGTATAGGCGGAGTAGGGGTCAGCTTCAACACAATCAAATAAATCAGGGCTAACTGTGAAACTAGCCGTAGGAAGTAAGCTTGAATTGTGCAAAGAGTTTATAACCAACATACCAGTATCACACAAAACAGGTGAACCATTATCGCAGATGACATACCAGCAGGTGTCCGCTCCAGTAAATGTGGAGTCAGGTTGGTAGAGAACGCTGGTGCAGTTACCGGTGGGGGCAATGCTAAAGGCGGGTGAGCCATAAACATCGGTCACACAAAAATTATCGTTATCAGGATCCAGGTCGTTCAGGCCTACATTAACGGTTAAGGAATTAGGCTGCAAAACACTTGCTGTATCATCCACCGCTACGGGGGCGTTATTCGCTGCGCTGATTCCGCTAACCACTACGTTTTTGCAAACTTGTGAGCTACTGCCTCCTCCATTCGAAGCGATGAGGCACACATTGTAAGTGTTGTTTGTGGCGTAAACGTGGTTGGGATTTTGGGTAGTGCCCAATGCACTTCCATCACCAAAGTCCCAACTCCAGGAGGTAGGCGTATTCGTACTTAAATCTGTAAAGTTTACTAAGCCACCACTAGTGTTTGCCCAGCTAAAATTGGCCACCGGTGCCACAGCAGCATTGCTCACCACTACTTGTTTGCAGACTTGTGAGCTACTACCGCCAGCATTAGAGGCAGTGAGACAAACAGTATACGTTCCGTTGGTAGCGTAGGTATGACTTGGATTTTGTGTGGTTCCGTTTGCACTACCATCTCCAAAATTCCAACTCCAGGAAGTAGGGTATCCGTCAGAAAGGTCGGTAAAATTAATTACCCCCGCAGCGCCACTAGTGAAACTAAAGTCTGCAACCGGTGGAGTAGGAGGGGTCATGCTCCAATTAACAGATTGCAAAACATTAGCCGTGTCATAATTAAAATTGATAACACTCCCTTTGGCTTCTTTAGTCACATAGCTATAGCGAATGGTCGTGTTGGTGGTATTGGAGATGGTAGACCAACCAAAAAATGTTTTGGCGCGAATGAGTGTGGTGGTGGTTTCTTTCCGTTGTTTGCGAAGGCATTTGTAACCACCCACGGGTGTAATTACTTTTCCCCATCCGTCTATGGTATCGGTGTAAGTGGTGTTGATGGTGAGTTCCACCGAATCAGCCAAAGGCTGGTTTACTTGCGCCCCCGTTACTCTTTTGTATAGATAGGCGGTACCTCCAAAAGTGTTTAGATAGTTAGTTGGAAAGCGAAACAAATCGGGCTTGGTACCATAGGCCGCAGACAAAGTAGTTCCGGGCACCAATTGTCCCTCAAAACCCTCCAATATCAACTTGTTATTGGCATTGTCGGTATTTGTAAGTAAGAAGTTGATGCCATCTGCTGTAGTAGCTACATCAGCATTCGGGCAGGTAGTTAACTGGCTATTGGTAGGCGTTCTGTATTCCGCTGTATCGTATTTGAATAATGTAAGATTACTGAAATCGTAGACCTGATTAGCCCCTTTACTACCAAAATTTACTGACGGGAGTGGGAAAGTGTCAATGGCCAAGCGTTGGGACTGTCCAGTTGAAGGAATATCGGAAATGTTGAATGTAATGGGAGTTTGTGCGTTAGCTAAAAAGGAAACCAAACTCAGCAGCAGGAGTAACGATCTATTCATGGGGAAAGTGTAAGTTTTGTGGCACGAATTACAATAAAAGAAATGACACTTTATAGCTGCGCAGTAATCCAACTTACAGCACAAACTTTATAGTCTTTCGTTGGTTGTCACGTGTAAGTATCTCGCAGAGGTAAAGGCCACGGGGCAAGTCGCCCAGTGCTACATCCATGATATTGCCTCCTTTGCAGACTATGGGCATGCGGCCGGTGATGTCAAATATTCTTACCTGTTTAAAGTCAATATTGTTCGGGTCATAACTAAACAGCAAGTGGTTATGTTGGATTGTATAAGCAAACGGAAGTTCCATTTCATTTTCGATAGAACTTGGGTTCTGCACGTTTATAAAAATAAGGACAGAGTCGGCTATTGGCTTATTGGATATAGGCCACACCACTACTACATCAGGCCCCGGAGCAAAATACTGTGCATCAATTTCTACACTAAAAATGGCCGGAACTGTTTCAAATCCACCCAGCGTAATTGCCTGCAGTCCACTATACCATGGCTTATTAAATACACTAGAGTCGTTAATGACGAAATTGCTATTGCGCAGGCCAAAATCCAGCGTGCCCGTATAGGTAGATGAGTCCTCGTTTGTTACTTCGGTATTAATGGTAATTGTGTAGCCAATGTTGGCGACATTGTTTGGCGTAATGTTATAGCTGAGTAGTTTAACCGCTATGCCCGCAGGTTGAGCGCTAACTGACAGTGATACCAGCAGCATTGAAACTGCTAAACAGAAAAGAGGTAGTTGTTTTTTTGTCATATTCTTCTTGACAGCTAATGTAGATGCTTCGTTGCAATAATCTATTTATTTTACATTCGATTCTTACTTATTCAAAATATGCCTATGGATATCTTAAACAATCTGGTAAATGTAATGACCAAAGAAGAAGTACGCAATTTTAAGCTTTGGATAAACAGCACCAACTCGTCAGGAGATAGAAAAGACGTCACGCTCTTTGACT
>CAYQRR010000360.1:0-2975 GCA_964419635.1 uncultured Chitinophaga sp.
GTACCAGGTGGGCATGCCCAGCACCAGCGTGTTATATTGGGCCATGTCCTCTTTCTTCTTTTTATAAATCTCGAGCAAATCGACCGAGCCGGCTCCGTATTTGGTTTCCAGGAGTTCTTTCAGTTGCTTGGCCACCCGCTCGGTGTTGCCGGTATCGGTTCCATAAAACAGTCCAATTTTCATAGCTTATTTTTTAATTTTTTCGGTAACCACTTTCACTTTATGCTTGTGGCGCTCCGGTTTTGATTTATTTATTTGTGCATCCGGCTTTTCCTCTTTAGGCTTAAGCACCTCAAAGTAGGCCGGCTTTTGAATCACCTCCAGGGCTTTGGCATAGGTATCGTTAATAGAAGTATTGATAACCCTGAACCACATACCGGTATCAAACAAATCGCGGCCAATGGTAGCTTTCAGGCGTGCTTTGATCACCCGTTCGCTTTTGGCAAAGTCTCTTTCAAAATTGACCAGGGTATCGTTTTGCACCGCCCCAAAAAACTGCCAGAAGGTTTTAGGATTCATACCGTCTTTTAAGCGCAGGACACTATCGGCCACGGCTGCCTGAAAATACTCGCCCAGCAAAACAGTATCGGCCTGAAAGTGTTCAAAGAATTCATCGGCTGTGGGATATTGAGCCATCAGCCTGGTTCTGTTTTTGTCTACATACTCCAGGCAGAATTTATTCTCCACTCCTTTTCGTATAAGGGCATTGGAGAAGGGAGAATTCATACTGGTGTCGATGGGCACAAAGAAATCGGGCTTTACGCCTCCTCCGCCATATACATCGCGCTTGTTCTTGGTTTTAAAGTGCAGACTATCGGCAAACTTGAAGGTATCTTTGCCAAACAGTTCTCCGCTCTCCAGCCTTTCTTTGTAATCTTCGCGATACTCTTTGTTGCCCTCGCCATACGGCTTTTGAATGCAGCGTCCGCTCGGGGTGTAGTAATGGGCCGTGGTGAGTTTGAGCTGCGAACCATCGGTGAGGGTAAAGGGTTTTTGCACCAATCCTTTGCCAAAAGTTCTGCGCCCCACCAGCAAGCCGCGGTCGTTATCCTGAATGCAGCCCGATAAAATTTCGGCAGCCGAAGCCGAACCTTCATCTATCATCATCACCACCTTCCCTTCTTTAAATATGCCCCGTCCATCGCTGTAGTAGGGTTGATAGGGCGCGTGCTGCCCCTGGGTGTAAACGGTGAGTTCTTTATCGCCCAAAAACTGATTGCACATATCCACGGCTGTGTAGAGATAGCCGCCCACATTGCCCTGCAGATCCAGGATTAAATCCTGCATACCCTGCTCGCGCAGCTTGGTGAGGGCGCCATAAAATTCCTGCATAGTAGTGGCCGAAAAACGCTCGAGGCGGATATAGCCCACCTTGGGGGCAGCCATGTATTGAGCCGTTACGCTGTAAATAGGAATCTTATCGCGGGTAATGGTAAACTCCAGCAGCTCGCGCTCGCCTTTGCGCAGCATGGCTACCCTTACTTTGGTGCCCTTGGGGCCGCGCAGCTTTTTAATCACTCCTTCATTGTCTATCTTGATGCCGGCCAGCAGGGTATCGTTTACCTTAATGATTTTGTCGCCAGCGCGCAGACCCACCTTTTCGGAAGGGCCGCCCGGAATCACCTCCAGCACCATAACGGTATCTTTCAGAATCTGAAAGGTGATGCCTACCCCTTCAAAATTGCCCACCAGTCCTTCTTCGCTGCGCTTTACATCCTTGCCCGGCACATAGGAGGAGTGCGGGTCCAAATCCTCGAGCACTTTTTTAATAGCGCTTTCAATCAGCTTTTCGTCATTCACCGTGTCGGTGTAGTAGTTGCGAATCAGGTTAATGACCTCGGCAAATTTATCGGCCTGGTCATATTTCCGTTTAGAATCTAAACCATTGTTGAGCTGCGCGGTGGCAGGAACACAATAAGCCGATAGTAAAAACAAGACGGCCAGCCAACGGCTTTTGAAACGGGATGTATTTCTCATTGTATAAAATAGGGGCGTGAAAATAAAAAAATGCGCATGGCAGCAGGCACCCGCCAGGCCCCTTCATTTTTTTTAGGAAATAGCCGGAACACCCGCAGCAGGCAGGCTTTCATTTTGATGAAAGTAATTTTCAATTTACTTTACGCGCCATAAGTTTAGCTGTAAAAAATGGAATACAAATTCAACGAATTAGAGGAGAAGTGGAAGAAATTCTGGGCCGAAAAGGGTATTTATCAGGTAACTGAAGATAGTTCTAAACCCAAGTATTATGTGCTGGATATGTTTCCTTACCCGAGCGGAGCAGGGCTGCATGTGGGCCATCCGCTGGGCTATGTGGCCAGCGATATTTATGCGCGCTACAAAAGGCTGAAAGGCTTTAATGTATTGCACCCTATGGGCTACGATGCCTTTGGTTTGCCGGCTGAACAATATGCGATTGAAACCGGAACGCACCCGGCACTAACCACCGAAAAAGCCATTAAACGCTACCGTGAGCAGTTAGATAAAATTGGGTTCAGCTTTGACTGGAGCCGGCAGGTAAAAACCTGCGAGCCCGATTACTATAAATGGACGCAGTGGATTTTCTTACAACTGTTCAACAGTTGGTATAACCGCGAGCAGAATAAGGCAGAGCACATAGACACATTAATTGCCGGCTTTGAAAAATGGGGCTGCACCAAAGCGTGGAAACAGTTTGATGAAACGCTGCATCCTACCTTTAGTGCCGATGACTGGAAAGCCTTTTCGACCAAACAAAAGGAAAGAATTTTACAATGCTACCGTCTGGCGTATCGCTCTTACACCGAGGTAAACTGGTGCGAGGCATTGGGCTGTGTGCTGGCCAACGATGAAGTGAAAGATGGTAAGAGCGAACGTGGTGGATACCCCGTTACACGCAAAAAAATGCGCCAGTGGAGTCTGCGCATTACCGAGTATGCCGACCGCCTGCTCGAAGGCCTGAACCGCATTGACTGGAGCGATAGCCTGAAAGAACAGCA
>CAYQRR010000361.1:0-2016 GCA_964419635.1 uncultured Chitinophaga sp.
GATATTTGCAAAAAAACGGATGACAGAAAATATAAAACTCGGGCTTAAAGAAAATTGGAAGCAGTTTACCGTTCTGGTAATCGTCAACGCCTTTGTAGGTGGAATGATTGGAATAGAACGGACAATCTTCCCGCAATTTGCAGAATTGGAATTTGGTGTGGCATCCAAGACCGCTATTCTTTCATTCATTACGGCCTTCGGTATTTCAAAAGCAATTGCCAACTATTACACCGGACGGCTCGCTAACAAATTTGGACGCAGAAATTTACTTCTGTTTGGTTGGCTTCTGGCATTACCCATTCCATTTATGCTCCTCTATGCTCCCGGTTGGAGTTGGGTAATTTTTGCCAATGTGCTTTTAGGTGTAAGCCAAGGGCTGACGTGGAGCAGCACCGTGGTAATGAAAATAGACCTTGTTGGAGAAAAAGACCGTGGCTTTGCGATGGGCTTAAATGAATTTGCTGGATATTTTTCAGTCGGTGTAGTTGCCTTTCTTACCGGTTATGTGGCCCATAAATATGGGGTAACACCTTATCCGTTTTACATCGGCATTTTCATTTCAATTGCCGGTTTTATTCTGACAGCATTCTGGGTAAAAGATACAAGCGCCTTTGTTCACAAAGAGAGCGCATCCGACAATACAGTACAACTGGACCATATTTTTCTGGAAACTACTATTAAGAACAAAACGTTGAGTTCGGTTACACAAGCAGGACTGGTAAACAACCTGAATGACGGAATGATTTGGGGCTTACTTCCCATCGTTCTGGTGTCGCTAAACTTCGACAACAATAACATCGGAATTATCACGGCCATCTACCCCACCGTTTGGGGTATCGGACAACTTTTTACGGGTAAAATGTCCGACCACTACTCCAAAAAGGCTATGCTTTTGGGAGGTATGCTCCTGCAAGGTATAGCCATCTTGCTCATCCCTTTCAGCAGCAACTTTTATGCTTTGGCTACCCTTTCAGCAATTTTAGGATTAGGAACAGCATTAGTTTATCCAACTTTCTTATCCACCATTGCACAGGCGACAAATCCAAAACAACGTGCTGAAAGTATAGGCACATTCCGTCTCTGGAGAGATTTGGGATATGCTTTCGGTGCTGTAATTTCAGGTATTACAGCAGACTTATTGGGTATTGATTATGCTATTTTACTCATAGGCGGGCTTACCATTATTTCTTCCCTCGTAATCAAATTCCGCATGCCTGAGCAGATAAAAGTTACCAAAGATTGCATGGAAGTGGATGAAGTAAAACTGGCCCTCCAAGCGAACAAAAAAATTCAAATCATTGACGTAAGAAGCAAAGAAGAATATGAACAGGCTCACATACCAAATGCCCTGAACATTTCACTTCAGGAACTGAAAGGCAAAATCACACAACTTGACAAGAATTTTCAATTTGTTACCGCATGTGGTAAAGGTGGCGGGCGGTCAGCAGACGGGGCGAAACTTTTAAAAGAATTCGGACTAAACGCAATATGGCTTTGCGGTGGAACTAATAAATGGCTAAATGCAAACGGATGACAAGAACTCCAGCCACCGGCACGGGTAGCCGTTGCACAACCCCTGCTTAAAAATCCACTTACAAAACAGAAACCGACCACTTAGGTCGGTTTCTGTTTTTAGGGATATGGGGTGGCAGCCGGATGCCGGCAGCCATGCACAGGATTAAAACGCCTGGCGTATATCGGCCAATACTCTTGCCTGCAGGGCTTCCATGTCCTGCTTTTTCTGCTTTTGCACCGCAATGTTGTGTTCGCTATAGGTAATGCGCTCCAGGGTGCTGCGCACTGTGGCTGTGGACGTCATAAACTGCTTTTTATACGGTGCCGGCAGCGGGTCGCTGAACGATAGTTTTTGGCGCAGCGGGTCTACCTGCTGCCCGTCTTTCCAAAAGCGATAGCACACATGCGGCCCGGTGGCCAGCCCGGTGCTGCCCACGTAGCCAATCACCTCGCCCTGCTTTACACGTGCTCCGCGCTTCATGCCCCTGGCTATTTTGCTCA
>CAYQRR010000361.1:2026-2485 GCA_964419635.1 uncultured Chitinophaga sp.
ATTGGGTTTTGTACTCGCCATTGTGGCGTATTTTTACGTAGTTGCCATTGGCGGCCTTAAACTGGGCTTCTTCCACCACCCCATCGGCCGTAGCCAATATGGGGGTGCCATGCGGGGCGGCATAGTCGGTGCCCAGGTGGGCTTTCCAGCGCTTGGTAACCGGGTGAAACCGCTTCATGCTAAACTTAGACGAGATGTGCGAAAACTTAACAGGCGATTTCAAAAACTGCTTCTTCATGCTGTTGCCGTCCTGGTCGTAGTAGTCGCCCTCGTGGGCGGCATCTTTGGCAAAGTAAAAGGCATAAAAATCTTTGCCTCCGCTATTAAACAGCACCGCTTTTATTTCGCCAATACCCACACTTTCGTCCCCGCTGAAATCTTCGTCATACACTACTTTAAATTTATCGCCCTGTTGTATTTTGTAAAAGTCGATGCTCCAGGCAAATATTTCGGCCATGC
>CAYQRR010000361.1:2495-2961 GCA_964419635.1 uncultured Chitinophaga sp.
GTACGGCCAGTGCCGGGCTAATATCGTTTTGTTCCAGCGTTTCGTAGAGCGAAGAGGT
Source organism: uncultured Chitinophaga sp. (assembly GCA_964419635.1). Taxonomy (GTDB): domain Bacteria; phylum Bacteroidota; class Bacteroidia; order Chitinophagales; family LD1; genus Bog-950. The sequence continues at coordinate 2,554 of CAYQRR010000361.1, forward strand.
AATCACCCCGCTCACCTCGCGCTGCACCCGCTTAACGGTATGCTGCCCGCGGTAGATGTAAAGCGAATCGTCCAGGTTAAACACCACATAGTCTACCTTGCTGGCTTCGTAAATCATTTTTTTGGGCACCAGTCCGTTTTGTGTTTGCTCGCAGAGCAGCGTGCATTGGTTGCCGGCTTTTATCTTGCGAATGTTGAAGATGTCTTCGCTTTCGCGGGCCAGAAAGTGAATGGTCTGGTAAGCCACGTTGTATTTACCCAGTATTTCCGAAAAAATTTCTCCGGGCTTCACCACATGGTTCAGCACTTTAAAATCGGTGAGGTTGATGCCGTAGCGAATCTCCCCGGGGCTTTCTTCTTTAAAGTTTCCGGCTACCAAGCTAACAGGGGCTGCCATGTGGCTACTGTA
>CAYQRR010000362.1:0-2958 GCA_964419635.1 uncultured Chitinophaga sp.
TGCCACCGTACCAAACGTGGTATGCCACCGTACCAAACGTGGTATGCCAGCGTACCAAACGTGGTATGCCAGCGTACCAAACATGGTATGCCACCGTACCAAACGTGGTATGCCTGCATACCCATGGAGGTATGCTACCATTCCTGATTTGGTCTTGGGGCCCTTAAGGGTGAGAGTAGCCGGTCTTGTAGGTGCCTGGTCGGGTTGTATTATCCGTCAAGGGCTGCGGAGTAAAAAAGGGGGCTGTTATAGCCCATGGGGTGTTTAGCAAACGCAGCAACCAATCAGATTTTCACCAAGGCATCATTGGCTTGTATAGCCGCTTCTATAAATTCAAACGTGGTCAGCAGTTCCGGAGCGTTCTGCTTCACCCAAATGGTATGCTCAAAATGGGCAGACGGTTTTCCGTCCTGCGTTACCACGGTCCACTTATCGCGCAGGGTAACCACATTCTTGGTGCCCAGGTTCACCATTGGTTCAATGGCTATCACACAGTTCTCCGGAAGCTTGGCACCTTGCCCTTTGTGTCCGTAATTAGGCACTTGGGGGTCTTCGTGCAGCTCGGTGCCTAGTCCATGCCCCACCAGTTCGCGCACACACTTATACGGATTCTTCTTTTCGCAAAACTCCTGCACCGCAAACCCTATATCACCCGTTCGCTTGCCGGCCGATGCCTGTGCGATACCCAACAGCAAACTTTCTTTGGTCACGCGCAGCAATTGCTGCGTTTCCGGCTTCACGTTCCCTATCCCGAAAGTGTAGGCCATGTCGCCATGATACCCGTTCATAAACACTCCGCAATCCACCGAAATAATATCCCCCTCGGCATACGGCTTATCGGTGGGCACTCCGTGCACCACGGCTTCGTTCACCGAAATGCACAGCGACCCCGGAAATCCGTCATAGCCTAAAAAAGAAGGAACCCCTCCATGATCGCGGATATACGTTTCGGCCAGTTTATCCAATTGCCAACCGGTTACCCCCGGCTTAATGGCCTTAGCCACCTCGCCCATTGCTTCGCTCAGCAGGCGGCAGCTCTTTCGTATGAGTGCTATCTGCTCCGCTGATTTTATAATGATTGCCATACCTTGTTTTAAAAAAAACGAACCACATAGAAATTCTATGTGGTTCCAAATATTTTCACGGTATCATTTACATACCGGTCTGATACATATTACCTTGTCTTCCTTTAATCCTGCCCGAAGAAGTTAACCCGTCATAATGACGGTTCAGCAAATAAGTTTCAATAGTTTGCAGGGTATCCAGGATAACACCGACCATGATTAAGATAGAGCTACCGCCAAAGAAAATGGCAAAGGCCTGATTGACACCAAACAGCATCACAAAAGCCGGCATAATGGCTACAAAGCCTAAGAAGATAGCGCCCGGTAACGTAATTCTCGAAATCACTGCATCAATAAACTCTTCGGTTTTCTTGCCCGGTTTCACGCCCGGAATAAAGCCACTGTTGCGCTTTAAATCATCGGCAATCTGCGTAGGGTTGATGATGAGGGCCGTGTAGAAATACGTGAACGCCACAATCAATACAAAGTAAATAGCATTATACCACACCGACTTAATGTCGCTCAAAGCTATCAGCACGGAATTGTTCTGGGCATCATCGCTGAAAAACTGAGCAATGGTAGCCGGCAAAAACATAATAGCCTGTGCAAAGATAATAGGCATAACCCCCGAAGCATTCAGTTTCAAAGGAAGATACTGACGCACACCACCGGCCTGCATCATTTTACCACCCTGCACAATGTTGCGCTTGGCATACTGCACCGGAATTCTGCGTGTGCCCTGAATCAACAGGATACAAGCCCCAATGACCACAATCAGGAAAGCCATTTCAATAATAAAGGCGATAAAACCACCGGCATTGGCGCGAGAGAACAACTCCTGCAAAATAGCCTCCGGAAAACGAGCCAGGATACCCACCATGATGATGATAGAAATACCATTGCCAATTCCTTTATCGGTAATCCGCTCGCCCATCCACATCACAAACAAAGTGCCGGCAGTCAAAGTCATTACAGTAGACAACCAGAACAACCAGGACGGAAGCTGCGGCAAAATAGCGCCTGCTTCGCTGCGCAGATAAATCACATAACCGGCCCCCTGAAACAAGGTAACGGCAATAGTGAACAAACGGGTGTATTGATTTAACTGTCTGCGACCGCTCTCGCCTTCTTTCTGCAATTTCTGGAAATAAGGAATAGCAAGCGTTAGCAACTGAATGGCGATAGAGGCCGAAATGTAAGGCATGATACCCAATGCAAAAACAGACGCACGTGAAAACGCACCCCCTGCAAACAAGTTAACAATCCCTAAGATACCCCCCGAACCCTGCTCGCTGATACGCTCCAGCTGTGTAGGGTCTATACCCGGAAGCACCACATACGTTCCCAAACGATAAATAAGCACCAGCCCCAACGTAAGAAGAATGCGCTGGCGCAGCTCTTCAATACTCCAAATTTCTTTTAGTTTTTGAAAAAGTTTCATTCTGAATGTTGCTTTCTTCTATGTGAAAAATCCCGATACAATATCGGGACTCTTCACTGTTATTTTTTTAAACTTTACTTTACGATGTTTACGGTTCCGCCCAGGCTTTCAATTTTGCTTTTGGCTGCCTCGCTGATGGCATGAACGCTCACATTTACTTTCGATTTCAACTCGCCACTACCCAATACTTTCACCAGGGCGCGCTTTTTAAGCAAACCGTTCTCACGCAGGCTGTCTACGGTAATTTCGGTAAGACCATGCTTGTCTACAATCCCCTGAATTTTGCCCAGGTTCAGTGCGGCATACTCCACACGGAAAATATTATTGAAACCTACTTTGGGCATTCTGCGCTGCAAAGGCATCTGACCGCCCTCAAAACCCAGCTTTTGCTTATATCCTGAACGAGACTTAGCACCTTTGTGACCACGTGCAGATGTTCCCCCATCGGTAGAT
>CAYQRR010000363.1:0-2954 GCA_964419635.1 uncultured Chitinophaga sp.
ACACCATGTACGTAGTTAATTGGGTTGTTACAATCCTCTTCGTAGTTCTTATCAGCCAGATAAAGTACATAAATAGCCTCGCCTACCTCTCCTGTCTTCACTTTCTGCTGCAAAACCTGATAGGTTTTTGCATCGTTGAGGTTTATCTCCTGCCCTACAGAGTATCGTTTATTGAGAGCTGTTACCAAAGTTCGCACATACTCCTTATCAACTACGTAAATCATAACAACCCAAACAATGAGCAGCGAAAACAGTAAATAGCTAAGCAAAAAAAGATCGACTTTACCTGAAAACTGCAATAAGCTAAACAACATAAAACCACTAAAAGCCAAAGCGAAGGGGTCCATCACCCCCTTTACAATGGTGTGTCCTTTCAAGCGCAGGTGAGAGGACAATGGCTGCATCAAAGAAAGAAACACCGGATCCTGCAACGATGTTTTTAATACTTCGGTGATAATGGCCATGAGTCCAAAAATATATATGACTGTATGCTCATGGTGTGTGATGAACGGTAAAAAAATAATAGCTACTAAAAATAAAAACAGAATAGTGGGGCTGATAAGCAGAGAACCTTTTGTGCCAAGCAGATTAGTCAATCTACCGGTAAGCACCAAACGAATAATAATAGCCAACACCCGCCCACCGGCATAAAACATAGCTATGAAAGCGGCTAGCTGTTCGTCTGTTTTTGATTCTAATTTTATTTCTGAGTAAAAGGAGAAACTAATGATAGTTACACAAGTAACCACTATGAATGAGAGCAGCGCTACTGTAGCAATCATTCTGTTACCAAAAAAACTTTTGACAATATCTCTTACACTCGAAGTGGCGTGCTCTGCATGAGCATGGTGGTGTTCATGCGTATGGGCCACCTGAATATCTAACTTGCCGGCCCTGTGTAAGCGGTAATAAAAAACGAGTGACAACAGCACCGAAACAACAGAGATGAGCAATACGTTTTCGTTTTGTGTAAACTTTACGAGTATGGGGACGGCTGAATACCCAATCAATTTTGCTGGAATATCTCCGGCCCCAATCATACCAAACAGGCGCTTGCTTTGCCGGATATCAAAGAGCAGGGCGGCAATTCCCCAAAACTCTAAATTGGTCAATAGATAAATCACATAATACCAGCTAAACATCAGAAAGAGAAAGAGCGGTGCGTTGGTGCGCATTAGCTCCATTCGGAAAAAGAGAATACTGGCCGATACAAAAATGATAACTCCCAGCGCCAATACTTTTACAGAAAGTGCATGTTCAAATTTGCTGTATATAAACCCACTAAGCCAAAGCAGCAAGGCGGAAAACAGATATACTTTAGGGAGTTCGTTTACCGAAAAATGCTCCAGAAACATAGCGAAGGCCACAGTATTAAAAACCGCTACACCTACTCCCTGAAAAAACTGCATCCAAAAGAGATTACTGACCAACCAGGCTTCACTCTTACGTATATTAAACAGTTGCAGAATATGATTCTTCATATCAACTATACATAGTGTTTTACAAAGGCGTAGATATTAAAATGGATATCTTTCATAGCTTGGCTCAGAGCATCACGAATATGTTCTACGTCAATATTTTTCATCCGGTGTTTTGCAATAATTCGCAGCGCTTTTTCAGTTAACAAAACAAGTCTCCTGCTTTGTGCCGTTGCTGATGTTTCTAATCCTGACAAATGAATTTTGTCAATCAATTCTGTTACCCCTTTCGCCTCAACTGCTACTGTTTTTATTACGGGAATTAAGTCTTTACCGCTAAGATGCATCTGCGTTTCAAGTGAATTCACCAGTGCATCGGCATCGGCACGGTCGGCTTTATTGATGACAAACAAATCTGCAATTTCCATGAGTCCGGCTTTCATCGCCTGCACGCTATCGCCCGACTCCGGTACCAACACCACAACTGTTGTGTCAGCTAATCCTGCAATCTCCACTTCGCTTTGCCCCACCCCTACGGTTTCTATAAAAATGTAATCAAAGGGAAAAGAGCGCATCACCTCCACCACTTCCATAATTTTATCACTCAAGCCTCCCAACGAGCCACGTGATGCCACCGAGCGGATAAACAAATCGGGATTATTAAAATGAGCGCTCATGCGCAATCTGTCTCCCAGCAAAGCACCCAGATTAAACGGTGAGGATGGATCTACTAGCACCAAACCTATTTTCTTCCCTTGACTCAATAAAACACCAATCACAGCGTTCAACAGTGTGCTTTTACCGGCACCGGGCGGACCAGTGAGGCCTATCAAAGGAATTTTGTGCGTATGCAAACTTTGAAGTAACTCTTCAAAACCATCCACTTCGTTCTCTACCAGCGATATGGTGCGGGCCAAGGTTTTAAAATCGTTTATGGTATGGTTATTCAAGTCTTGTATGTTTGTGGCAATCGAAAAAGGAAACAGAAATTCAATTTACGAGTGAATAAAATCAAATCTAAGGTTTCTTTAGAGTGGCTGGTTGTATTTTGTTGCCTGCTGATTTTTGCCGGACTGGTCTCATCCAGGGCTGTTATCAGTGTAGGAATGATAGTGCTTGTACTAGTCGTGCTATGGCACAATGGCATCAAAAATACCTTGAGCGCCTATTGCCGACCCGGAGCACAAACGCTTCTTCTACTACTCTTTCTTCTGGTGTTTGTATCAGGTTTATGGTCAAACGACAAAACAGAATGGCTCAGTTGGGTACGCATAAAACTTCCATATCTCTTTATACCACTGTCCTTTGCCGGGCTAAAACAATTTAACCCCAAACAATTTGCAGTTATTCTGTATGGGTTTGTGCTGGCCATTGTGGGTAGCACATTTTTGGTGCTGGCTAATTATGCGTTACACTATCAGGAAATCAATCAGTCCTTTTTGAGTGGAGGAGGCATTCCGGTTCCTTTCAGCCATATAAGACATACCCTGATGCTTTCTTTTGGTTTTGCTGCGTGTATTTTCATGTTAGAAAATA
>CAYQRR010000364.1:0-2954 GCA_964419635.1 uncultured Chitinophaga sp.
AACATTCCGCTTATACTGCATTCGCCTTGGGCTTTAGCCCAAGGAAACGGATGAATGGCCCCCTGCCCCGGGCTTTATCCAAAGGAAAACAAGCCATCAGGAAAATTACTTTCGCAGCCTAAAACAAGCTGAACCATGATTTGGAAAACAAAACCCACCAAAGAAATAGCCAATATTTTTCCGAATGCACACATGGGCACGCACCTGGGCATAGAGGTCACCGAGGTGGGAGACGATTACATTAAAGCCCGCATGCCGGTAGACGAGCGCACCAAGCAACCCTTTGGCCTGCTGCACGGAGGCGCCAGCTGTGTATTGGCCGAAACCCTGGGCAGCATTGCTTCCACCTTCTGCATAGACCCTTCTAAAGAAATGGCCGTGGGCGTAGAAATTAATGCCAACCATTTGCGCTCCGCCTCCAAAGGATACGTAACCGGTGTGGTGAAACCCCTGTATGTGGGCAAAACCATTCATGTGTGGAACATTGAGATATTCAACGAAGACCACAAACAGGTATGTGCCAGCCGCCTGACCTGCGCTATTAAAAAACGCCCCTGAGTGCATGGCCGCGCACAACGAACTGGGCAAATTGGGCGAGGCAGCCGCACAGGCACTGCTGAAGCAGAAAGGGCACCAAATCATGGTGTGCAATTATCGTTTCGGGCGGGCCGAAATAGACATTATCTCTAAAGAAAACGGCCTCCTGATATTTACCGAAGTAAAAACCAGAAGCAGCGAGGCGTTCGGCTACCCCGAAGAGTCGGTAGACCGAAAAAAAAGAAGATTGATGAAAGAGGCGGCCGAAGAATATATGTATCAAACCGGGCACGAGGGCGAGCTGCGCTTTGATATTATATCGGTGCTCCTCCGGCAGGGCAAAACGGAGGTGCATCACATAGAAGATGCTTTTTTTCAGGAAGATGAAAATTATTGACGCTGCACCAAATTCAACATTACCTTTGTGCTTATGAAAAATCGCAATTGGTTTTTGTATCTCACCGGGGTGCTGCTCCTTATCTCCATAGGCGGTAATATTTACTCCTATCGCCTGAACCAAAAACGCGAAGAGAAGCAGGCGGCCCGCGAAAAAGCAGCAGCCGCCAAAGCAGCGGCAGCGGCCACCCCATCGGCCAGCCCCTTTGATAGCCCCAACACCGACCCCATGGCCGCCAGGATGCCGGAGCAAATAAATACAACGTCTATCCGGTTCGAAAGAACCAAACACGATTTTGGGAAAATGAACGAAGGCGACAAGCCCAAAACCACTTTTAACTTTACCAATACCGGCCGGGAGCCCCTGCTCATCAGCAGTGCGGTGGCCTCGTGCGGCTGCACGGTGGCCAATTGGCCGCGGGGACCCATTGCCCCCGGAGAATCGTCTAAGATAGAAGTGGAGTTTGACAGCAAAAAGAAATCGGGCGAGGTCACCAAGACCGTTACCGTCACCTCCAACACTATTCCCCCCAAGCAGGTGCTCACCATTCGCGGAACGGTGATTCCTAAAAACTAAACCATGGGCAGAGTATTGGCTTTTGATTATGGAACCAGGCGCGTGGGAGTAGCCGTGAGCGATCCGCTCCGGATGATTGCAAACTCGCTGGAGACGCAGGACACCAAAAACATATACGACTTTGCCAGAAAATACTGCGCGGCAGAAGAGGTAGAGTGCATCGTGGTGGGTTTTCCGTTTAATCACGGGCACCATCAAAACGAAGTGGTGAAACACATAGAGGCCTTTATCCAAAAACTGCAGTCGCTGTTTCCGGATAAAAAAATCTATAAGGTGGATGAGCGATTCAGTTCCAAAATAGCGCGACAAACCTTACACCTGAGCGGGGTGAACCGCACCGAAAAGCACAACAAAAAGAACATTGACGCTATCTCGGCCAATTTGATTTTGCAGTCGTACTTAGAGAATCCGATGCTGTTCCAATCCTGATAAAAATCGCACACACTTATTTAATTCGCACCCACAACCGGACAAAATGAACTTACCTATTGTAGCTTACGGGGACCCGATACTGCGCAAAGTAGCGGTCGATATTGATAAGAACTATCCCAACCTGCAGCAGCTGATTGACGATATGTTCGAAACCATGGAGAAGAGCAAGGGCGTAGGCCTGGCCGCCCCCCAAATCAATAAAAGCATTCGCCTCTTTGTAATTGATAGCACCAAGATGTATGACGAGGACGAACCGGACCACGGAGAGGCCCTGCGCGAGGTGTTTATAAACGCCCGCATGCTGGAAGAAACCGGAGACGACTGGCCCTACGAGGAAGGCTGCCTGAGCATCCCCAACATCCGCGAGGACGTGTATCGCCAGGAGCACATCCTGATTGAATACTACGACCGCGATTTCAAAAAGAAAAAGAAATCGTTTAAGGGGCTCACCGCCCGGGTCATTCAGCACGAATACGACCACCTGGAAGGCAAGCTGTTTATAGACCATATTAAACCCCTCAAGCGTACCTTGCTCAAGGGCAAGCTGGATAAAATATCAAAGGGAATAGTGGACGTCAGCTACCGGATGAAGTTCCCGAAATAACTCAGCGCAACAACGATGGTAGGTGCAGCAGCGAAGGCACCCGGGCATCGGCAATGGCAAAGCGCGCATCCGCATAGTGGTCTTTGTCGGGCACGGCAATGCATTTCATGCGGGCAGCCTTGGCCGCCAGCACTCCGTTAAAAGAATCTTCCAACACCAGGCAATGTTCCTCGCGCACCTGGAGCGTATGGGCGGTGCGAATAAAAACAGCCGGATGCGGTTTGCCATAGGTTTCGTGCTCGGCACTCAGTATGCCGTCAAAATATTTTTCTATCCCCAATTTGTGCACCGTGGCTTTAATCAGGCGCATAGCCGAGGAAGAGGCCAGCGCCATGCGCTTGTGGTGCTGCGCAAAAAACTCCAGCGATTCTATAACCCCGGGCATGGGTTGGGCCTGATGCAGAATGG
>CAYQRR010000365.1:0-2939 GCA_964419635.1 uncultured Chitinophaga sp.
GGCATCGTGATTGGCTTGCAGGGTGTATGCCGAAACCACTGCGGGCACTTTAAAATCGCGGTGGCAGGCTTGCAGCATCAGCACCGCCATGAATGCCGTGCAGGTTTGTTTGGTGAAATATGTCAGCATAAAAACGACAAATATAAGTAATGGGTATATACACCGGAAAAGGCAACCTTGTTGGCGGGTGGAGCAGCGATATGGGGTAGGGGCTTATATTATCTGCTTACACGTAACCGGCATAGTCTGTTTTTCGGGCCGGGCCATTGTTGCGTGGTGGTAGTGGGTTTGCTAAAGTGTATTGGAAGCTACGCCATATCCTTCAAAGGCCATTTTTTTACCCATTTCTATGTAGGCTTCTTTTTCTTGTGGTGCCCAGGTGGCCAGGCCGTCTACGTAGCGGTTATACATACAAAAGGCAGCGGCTATCAGCACGGTATCGTGTATTTCAATATCAGAAGCTCCCGCTGCTTTAGCGGCTTGTATGCTCTCTTCGGTTACGTGCTTGCCGCCTTGCTGCACCTGGCCGGCAATGGTGAGCAGGGTTTTTAATTTAGGGCTGATGGGGGCGGTGTCTTTATCGGTTTTTACTTGCTCTACCAGTGCCAGATTGCCCTGCAGGTGGGCGGCTGCGGCTGCGCTGTGCGAGGTTTCACAGAAGTGACACTTGTTTTTGTTACTTACATAGGCGGCTATTATTTCGCGCTCGCCACTGCTTAAGGGCGATGGGCCTCTCAAAAGTGTATCAGCCAACAGATTAAGTGGTTTAGCCGTTTCGGGGCGAAAGTGCATGAGCCCAACAATGCCGGGCAGGTTTGTGTTTAAGGTAATGTGTGCCATCGTTTTTTTTGTTTCAAATATATGATTTATCAAAGGACTGCTGAGAGAGCCCTTGCGGTGTGCTTAGTGTCCTACGGATAATTTTTCTCTCTGCGCTTTTTTTATTCCTTCATGCCGATGCGCAGCAGGTCTTTTAACTCCTGCACCAGGGCTTTTTGCACCTCCAGTTCTTTTTCCAGTGGGGCAGTAACTTTCACCTATTTACTGACTTGAGTTCTGATATTATTGCTGGGTGAATAATGAAATGTATAGCGGCCCATTTATATTGATAGCCGATTAACATTTCCTAGCTAGATAACTGCGCACGAATCATTTTTTGATGATACAATTAAGTGACCGTTCTAAAACAAACAGAGTAAAGATGAATTATAGACTTTATGGTTTTTGGGTTCTACTCGTTGTAGCAGGTATGGAAATTTTACTTCGTGTATTAGGTGTCTTAAATACTTGGTCAGAGAATGTTGGACTTGGGTATCAATCCTACTATAACAGAACCATTTTAGGCCAATTACTTACCAGAACACCCAACGATACTATTCATATTGATTATGGTGAGTTTAAATATTCATTTTATTCAAACAGTTTGGGCCTAAGAGAGAGTGATTCTTTTCATATTGCGGATACTACAGCATTAATACTTTGCCTAGGAGACTCCTATACGGAAGGGCTGGGAACCAGTTATGAAAATGCCTATCCACACAGACTACAGCAAATTTTAAATAAAAATGGCTGTAATTATCGCACGTATAATGCCGGTGTAGCCGGTAGCGATCCGTTTTATTGCTATATGTTGCTTCAGCGCAAGCTGCTGCATTTAAAGCCCGATATTCTTTTAATGACATTTAACTCGTCAGACATAACAGACTATATATTCCGGGGTGGTATGGGTCGGTTCAAAGAAAATGATACTTGTGTATATAATAAGGGTCCATGGTTCGAGCCTATATATGAAAACTCGCGCTTTTTCCGTTATCTGTGGAATGTGTTACTGATGCAGCCTCACTATAATCTTTTAGTTACCAGAAGCGAATTCGAACAAAAACTTGTAAATGATGCTATATCAAACTATGTTGATGTATTCCAAACCATAGATAGTGTGGGCCATAAATGTGGATTCGAAACATATGTAATTATTCAACCAATCGCTAAAGAAGCCGTGTTCCAACATCATGATAACAGGGTAATTAAGTCATGCTTTAGCAAGGCAGAGGAGTTGCTAAAATCAAAAGGGGTCAAATGCATCAATCTATGGGACCCGCTATCTAAAAAACTAAATGAAGACAACTACTTAGATTATTCGTATAAAAACGATTGCCATTTTAACGATGATGGTTATGCACTTTTTACCAATGTTATTTATGAAAACTTAAACACAACATATCCTGACTGGCTAAAAAAGAAGCATTGAAGATTTTTCCGGAGGTCAGCTTTGATAACAGTGCCGCAAAAACCTTATAGTCAACCATAAAATATTCCTGTAAGCACCAAGCACTACCATCCCCCGGCTTTTTTTAATCCTTCATGCCGATGCGCAGCATATCTTTCAACTCCTGCACCAAGGCTTTCTGCACCTCCAGTTCTTTTTCCAGTTCGGCTATTTTTTGAAGCAGCGGGGCCGTATTATCGGGCAGGGCGGGTGGCACATCGGGCGGCAGCAGGGCGGCCAGGTCTTTAAAAAAATTGTAGTGCAGAGCGGTGCTTATTTCCAGCAGTATAGAGGTTTGTATAGTAGGGTTTTTGAAAAACCTTCTAATAGTTTCGCGGCCTCTGCCCAGGCGCCTGCCCAGCTCGGCTGCCGATAGGCCCTGCACCCGAAGGCGCTGCTTCAGTAGCTGACCGGTGTGCAGCAGAGCTGTGTTGACGGGTTTGTGTTTTTTACGTATAGCCATAAAGCATAAAAGATGAGGTCTCTTGTTTTGTCTGCTATAAACAGATGCAGGTCAGCCAATTGCTGACAGCCGTCTGTCTTAGACATGCTATAGGGTAGTCTAAGTGTGACCTCCGTCCATGTTTAGCCTGCTTCTGTTGCTGTTACACTGACAGGCGTTAGTCTAAGACAGACACCTGTCAGTGTAATGCCGTAACAGGTCAGTATAAAA
>CAYQRR010000366.1:0-2910 GCA_964419635.1 uncultured Chitinophaga sp.
CACGATATTGGTAACCGGTGCCGGAGGGCAAATTGGAACAGAGTTGGTAATTGCCTTACGCAAAATTTACAAAAATGTAATCGCCTCCGATTTAAAAGAGCCTAATCAGATTCTGAAAGAAAGTGGTGAGTTTATTCGATTAGATGTGTTATACAAAAACGGTTTATCCGACTGTGTAAAGCGTTTTGGGGTCACACAGATTTATCATTTAGCGGCAGTATTATCGGCAACCGGAGAAAAAAATCCGGAGTTAGCCTGGCGCATCAACATGAAAGGACTTCGGAATATTCTGGATGTTTGTGTAGAGCATAAAGTCAAAAAACTGTTTTTCCCGTCCACAATAGCAGTTTTTGGGCCCACCACACCCAAAGTGAATACTCCTCAGTTTACCGTGATGGAACCTAACACTATCTATGGCATCTCTAAACAAGCCGGTGAGCGTTGGTGCGACTGGACTTTTCAGAAAAGAGGATTGGATGTGCGCAGTTTGCGATACCCCGGCTTGATCTCTTATAAAACCAAAGCCGGAGGTGGCACCACAGACTATGCGGTGGACATATTTTTTGAAGCAGCGGAACACAAAAAATACACCTGTTTTTTGAAAGAAGATACCGTATTGCCCATGATGTATATGCCGGATGCTATTCGAGGCACTATCGAATTGATGGAAGCTCCGGCAGAAAAAATCACCGTGCGAAGCGGTTACAACTTTTCGGGATTCAGCTTTGCCCCCCGGGATTTAGCAATAGAGATTCAGCAACAATTGCCTGACTTCAAAATCAATTATGAACCGGACTTCAGGCAAGGTATAGCCGAAAGCTGGCCGCAAAGTATAGATGATGCTGTTGCCAAAAGCGACTGGGGTTGGAAGGCCGAATACGACCTCCGTGGAATGACAACCGATATGCTGCTACATGTTACGTCAGCACTATCGGTATAGTTTTAACTCAAAGATTTTGACAAATCGTTGGTAAAATAGATTCAATTTCTATTTTTGCCGTCCCTTAATTGGAAAGTTCTTTTAAAAGTTGGTGAGGTGGATGAGTGGCTGAAATCAGCAGTTTGCTAAACTGCCGTACTGGTAAAACGGTACCGAGGGTTCGAATCCCTCCCTCACCGCACCTCACTTTGAAAAATATTCGGGGTGTAGCGCAGCCCGGTTAGCGCACCTGCTTTGGGAGCAGGGGGTCCCAAGTTCGAATCTTGGTACCCCGACTTAAAAAAACTCAATCAAGAAATTGGTTGGGTTTTTTTTATGCTACTAAGTCAACAATTTAAAGACTCACTGTTTTTTAAAGTAGAGGTATCGCTATTGCTAACTGCTGTATATTGATGATATTAATTCCATATAAATATTATGAGTCGATTAAACTTTAGGATAGGTAATGTATCGGACTCAAGTAAGTGCAGTATATTTTATCCACATTTAAGCGCTGTCAGTAAAATGAGGATATGGACATACGAAAAATTGCATATTCGCGTTCTCATAAAATACAAACCAAAAACAACAGTTATGAAGAAATTAATTTTCATTTTTTTCAGTTTAGTCCTTTCTCTTCCCTCGTTCAGCGCTGTGGCTGAGAGTGATGCAGTACTCGATTTCAGAAATATCTTCTGGGGAGTAAGCAAAGACAGCTGCTACCGCGATGGACAAAAACTCGAGTTTATAAAAGACCGTCAAAGTATGCTGAAGAACGCGTACTATCTAAACGGTGATGATCCGATGATTGGTGCTATCAAAACGGATAGAATTCTATACCTGTTCAACGATGAAAACCGCTTTTACAAAGTGTTTGTTCAAGGTGCTGTTGAACTGACAGAGCAAATGAAGTTTGTAATGACATATAAGTTTGGCGACTTTAAAAATGAAAGTTGGGTAGACGACCGTCACATTATGCAATGGCTGGTAAAAGATGTGAAATTTACCTTAACCGAAGTAGCCAAAAGCAGGTTTGAATTGACTATTGAAAGCAACTGGCAAGCCAGCGAAGACTATAAGAAAAACACTTCTGTAGACGATTTTTAGTCTTTCCTGTACCATAAACAAAAAAATCCCGGTTAGCCGGGATTTTTTTGTTTATGGTACAGACACTTTACATATTTAGTGGCCTGTTCTCGGTAGCTGTTAAGCAGGCTTCTTTAAAAGCCTCTGTGTAGGTTGGGTGTGGATGGCTCATACGTGCAATATCTTCGGCACTTGCACGATATTCCATGGCTACTACGCCCTCAATAATAAGGTCCGCAGCACGAGCCCCAATAATGTGAACACCCAATATTTCATCAGTATTCTTATCAGCCAGCACTTTTACAAATCCATCTAAATCGCCACTTGCTCTGGCGCGGCCCAAGGCCCGGAAAGGAAATTTGCCTGATTTGTACGCCACCCCTTTTGCTTTTAAATCATTCTCAGTAGCTCCTACACTGGCAGCTTCGGGCCATGTATAGGCCACACCGGGTATCAAATTGTAGTTGATGTGCGGTTTTTGCCCGGCTATATATTCAGCTAGCATTACACCCTCTTCTTCCGCTTTGTGAGCCAACATGGCACCGCGCACTACATCGCCAATAGCGTAAATGCCCGGAATGTTCGTTTCCAAATGATCGTTTACTGCAATACGTCCCTTTTCATCTTTTGCAACTCCTGCAGCTTCCAGATTTAATCCATCAGTGTAAGGCACCCTACCTACTGCCACTAAGCAATAATCGCCTTGTATCATCACCTTGTCCCCTTTTGTATTTTCAGCGGTTACAGTTACGGAATTATCCTTTACAACTGCACCACTCACTTTGTGCGACAACAAAAATTCCATTCCTTGCTTTTTCAATACACGCTGCAACTCTTTACTTATGTCCTCGTCCATCGAAGGCACAATTTTATCGAGATACTCTACCACAGTAACTTTTGCGCCC
>CAYQRR010000367.1:0-2905 GCA_964419635.1 uncultured Chitinophaga sp.
TATACTTTGCTCGTGGTTGAGGACGATGCGCCCGACTATGCCTTACTTTCCCATGTCCTGAACAAAAGCGGCATACCTTGCGAGGTTATCCGCAAAGAAAATGGCTTAGAGGCATTAGAATATCTTCGGAGTCTTTCTCCAAACCAACTGCCTCATCTCATTCTCTCAGACCTCAACATGCCAAAAATGACAGGCATTGAATTCCTGCGTGCTATAAGACGGGATGTCACGCTATGTCATCTGCCCATTGTGATACAGAGCACATCCCGCGAACCGCAGGATATAGCAGATGCCTATACTGCGGGAGTGAATGGCTATCACGTGAAGGAAATGGACATGCATAAATACAGTGTGGATGTTAAGAATATGCTCAGCTATTGGCTGAGCCAGAATATCATTTTAAAAAGAGATTAGTATATTCATGTTCGGTTTTTCATAAGATCATAAGCCTTAGTGTTTTCATAGGTTCGTTAGGCGGCTCCCCAGGGCCGCCTAATATTTTAACGGTAGTTATTATTCGTAACCGCTTTTGATAACGATATATAGCATCTTAAACCGGTTTACTGCTTTTATGGTAACGGGTGTATGCGCAGGCACAATAATGGACATCCTTTCACCGAGCATTTGAGAAACACCGTTCATTTCCATTTCAGCACTTCCTTCTATAATTTGGATATATGTATCAAATGCTACGCTCTTTTCGGTGCGTGTTGTTCCGTTATCAAACGCGAAAATGGTAATACTGCCTGTTGCCTTTTGATAAATCGCCTTACTTTTAACCGAATTAGGCGAGTAGTCAACAATTTCAGCGGCCACAAACAATATTCCTTTAGTAACATTCATCGCACCGTTTAAAGGAAATCACAAGAACGAAAATAGTGCAGGCAAGAGGCACAATCTTTACATAATTTCCATCAAAACTTACATAATTCACACATCGCGTGTTTGCTTTTTAGAAACTCTCCGAATATATTTTTTACAAGAATATGACATACCAAAATTTGCACAATTGATATAGGCATATATCTTTATTGCAAATTCAGCTAGGCGCTGTTCCCCTGTGTCTGGCTGAATGGTTTTCCAAAGGGTAACTATACTTTGGAGTATGAACCTCTGCGCGGTTTTATGGTTAAGGTTTTGTATGGATTGATTTCAAAACATCCAATATATCCTTATGAAAAAGCTTTTACTTGTAGCTGCTGTCATATTCTGTTTTCAGGCAGAGGGACAAACGTTGCTAAATCTTGCTTGGCGTTCACATACCGGACATCCCACCCTTGCATACGATTACATAGCCTCCATGAAAGATGCTTCTGGCAACGTTTATTACATCGGTAACACCTACCATTTAGGTGAGCAGGAAAACTACCTCATCAGTAAATACCAAGCAAATGGTGCATTGGTATGGCAGCAGGAATACAATTCCATAACGGGCGACCGGGATTTTGGGGCAGATATTTATATTAAAGATACTTACGTATATGTGGCCGGCACAAGCTGGGATTCCGCTGGTGCCTTCTCCCAATTTTGGACACTCCAGCTATTGCAAAGTGATGGTAGCCTAGTTTGGGATGCTCACCACAATATTAACGGCGGACTCGACATTGCAACTGCTATTAAAGCAGATGAAAGCGGCAATGTATATGTCGCAGGCACAACGGAAAAGGATCGGGGCTTTATGAAATGGCTGCGGTTAAATACGACAATAGCGGATCCCTGCTATGGGATAATACCTATAGCGATACGGGCGCTTATAACGGATCCGTCGCTATGTTATACGATGACGTTAAGGATGTCATACAGGTAACAGGCTACACCGGAGGCGCATTTAATGCTTGGGCTATTTTAACAGTGGAATTTGATGGCACAACTGGCGCAGCTAGTAATAATGCAACCAGTAATAACGGAAACGGGAATATTGACAAGCCCGTAGATATTACCAACGATTATAACGGCAATCTCTATGTATTAGGCACCACCATGAAGAGTCCCACTAACACCGATTGGAAACTGATTAAATACGATACCACTCTTACCGAAATGTGGGTGGAAACTTGGGGTAGCATTGATAGTCTTGTAGATGAGCCAACGGGAATTACCATAGACAATCTCGGTCAACTGATACTTACGGGATATACGACAAAAGCTAACGGTGGTAAGGATGCGGTGATAGTTCGTTATGCCTTAGACAGCACCCTTCTTTGGCAACGCCGTATTTCTGCAATAGACCCCACCAAAGAAGCTATGGGAAATGATGTGGTGGTAGGCTTGGACGGTTATATCTATGTTGCCGGTAAAATGTCCAATGGAAGCAATGATGATTACCTGACAACTAGCTTTACAACCGATGGAGTCATTCGGTGGCTCAAAACTTACAACGATACCATAGGGAGTAAAGATGTTGCAGGCGATGTTCAGGTAGACAATGATGGAAATGTATTTGTCAGCGGCACCCGAATTGCAGGTGATACTCAATACGTGACGATCATGTATGAACAGTATCAGAGAAACGACAGCGCCATTTACGATACGTTTTCAGTTCCACGTTATTTGCAAAATCAGGTAATCGTTCGATTCTCGAAAGAAGCTCTTGAACCGGACGCTATTAATAATAGAAAGAAGGTGTTCGGTAACACCACTGATTTTTTGACCACTGATGCTTACAATGAACTTAACAGTAAATTGAGTTGCGATTTTCGTGCTAGCACGATGATTAAGATTTTCCCTGAACTAACATTAGCGGATACTATTATGATTACGCGCAGTGGCGATACACTTCGTGCCCCTGATTTTTACACGGCGTTTTTGGTTATCTATCCAGACACAGGAATAGACGAGCAGGAAGTGTGTGATTCATTAAACCACTGTTTCCCTCTGGTCCAATATGCACATAAAAATAGCTTAG
>CAYQRR010000368.1:0-2899 GCA_964419635.1 uncultured Chitinophaga sp.
AAAAACAAAAGAAGGACGAGCTACAGGACTACTTTAAAATGCCCGTAGTTTGCGAACTACACTATAAAGATTTAACGTCTACCAGCAAGCGCGTCTGGATTAGTAGAGCGAATGACACCATACGCATTCCCATTGCATACGGTAAAGAATTAGACTTTGTACTTTTTGACCCCGGCAGCGAAATTTTAAAAACGATTACTTTCTTAAAGCCATTTGAAGAACTGAAAGCGCAGGCCGAAAAAGCACAACACTTCATTGACCGCTATGATGCTGTGGTAGCTATGCAAAGTGTTCCCGTGAATGAGAAAAGGACGTTTTTGATTCAGCTGTTTAATCACAATAATTATCACCCGCTCCAGGAGGAAATTATTAAACAGTTGGTCAAGGATAACCACTCTTCCTCCATTGAATTAATTCAGAAGGCTCTTACGCATGCTAATTTTAATGTGCGCAGAGCCGCAATTGATAATTTGGAGACAATTCCCGTTGAGTTACTTCCCTATGCCGAGAGATTACTGGTAGATACTTCTTATCAAACAATAGAAAATACACTCCGTAAGTTGTGCAAGCAGTTCCCATCCGATAAGGAGCGATACCTCGATATTGCTGCACCTGTATTCGGTATTAATAACAATGTTCGTATCGCTTTTCTGGAGCTAAGCATAGATGCCGGTGTGGGCGATAAGCAAGTGCGCACGCAAGAATTAGTGGACTATACCTCCGATAAATTTGAATTCAGGACACGTGGCAAAGCAATGGATGCTGTGGAACGGCTTGGATTATGCAATACCGAGGTGGTCCGAAATTTGTTGAATGCCTTGCTTAGCAGCAATGGCAGGCTTAGTGGACCTGCTACCCGTGCCTTAAAATCGCTTATTCGTAAAGATGAAAACAAGCAATTGGCTTTGGGCGTTGTTTCTTTAAGTAGTTGGCAAAAGTGGCAAAGCGATCTTATAGCTAAAGTGCTCAAATAAGGCCTCATCACTTCCTTACGATCTACTTTTTACCAAATACTTTTTTGAGGATTTCCGTTGTTCTTGAAGCCGGGTCCTTTCTGATTTTTGCTTCTTCCTGACCAATAAGGTAGAACAACCCGGTTATGGCTTTGCGGGTTACATAGTCCGGTAAATCTGTATTTACCTTTTTCACAAATGGAATTTTATTGTATCGCGAAGTAATGTCTCCCCAAAATTTGGTGGCTAATGTTTTGTCTAGCGCTGTTTTAATAGCGGGCTTAAAGGAGCTTACCAGCGGTTCTGTTGTAGTGCGTTGCAAAAACTGTGTAGCTGCATCTGGTTGCTGATTGCCCACAATATTTATTGCATCGTTGATGGTCATTTGTTTGATAGAATTCAAAAAAATAGGGGCGGCTTGTTTACTGGCACCTTCAGCAGCACGGTTCATACTCTTTACAAAATTATCAGTCAGGCTACCCAATCCAATTTGGCGTAAGGTATTTTCTGCCACTTGTGCTTCTTTCGGAAACAGAATTTTAATCATTTGATTTTTGAAAAAACCATCTGTAGCACTTGCTTTGTTGACGCCTACCGTTACCCCGGCCGATAAGGCTTCTTTAATCGCAGAAGCAGCTTCACTTTGTGTAAAATTAGTAGAGCCACCAACTACATTTTCAATGATGTCAACCACTCCGTTGCCACCACCTTTGTTAGTGCTCCCCGTATTGGTATTAGTAGGGGTGCCACCGGTGCCCGGTAACACTTTACCTCCGGAAGTATTGGAAGGAGTAGTGGGGTCAGTAGTATTGGTCCCAATGCCTATTTTTTGTGCATTCAATGTCTGAAAAAGGGCAAGTAAAAGAACTGTGATGGATACTTGAATGATTTTCATGATGTGTTTTTAAAATGTTATTCCAATAACAGTGCCAAAGCAAACTAACTTAGCGAAAGAAAAAAAAGGTGCGGTTTTAAACCGCACCTTTTGGCATCTGTAGTTTACGGAGAGTTTATTCAACGCCCAGTGCTTTCAATGTTTCAAAATTTAAATTGCCTACCGGTAATCCTTTGTCTTGCTGAAACTTCACCAAAGCTTCTTTTGTTTTGGGCCCCATTTGATTATCCGGAGTGCCCGGGTCGTATCCTTCACGAATCAAAGCCGTTTGGATGGCCTTCACTTTGTTGTCGGTAACGTCTTGCTGACACAAAACTTCTTTCCACTCCTGCAAGCCACCTTTCTTTAATAAGGTTTTTTGCATCACTGTTTTATAAGTAGCAGGTATCTCAATTTTGTTTTCGGTTGCTGGCGACACTAATTTTTTTCTTGGAACTACCTTGGTGATAGCCGGTATCAATTCTTCGCGCGTGGTAGCGGGTGTTTTTTCAACTTTACGAGTTACCGTTTTGTAAACAGCGGGAACTTCTTTCAAGCACCATACCTCACAATCGGACGGATTTTGTGACAAACAATTCACATCACCTTTGCCTTTTACCCACCTTTTAGTAGCCGGACTCACTAGCTGCTGTTCGGTAATAACATCAAACTGTGCCGGCACAGGGATTACTTTATTGTAGGCTGCCTTTACCACAACAGTATCATAAACGGTTTCATACTTTGCTGCAATTTTTTCGATGCGGAAAGAGGCCGGTTTATCTATGACTTGCTCCTCTTTATACTCAAATTGATCTTGTGAAACACAGCGCGCATAACACTTGCCTGGCACAGCCCATTCCGGGTAATCGGGCGGAGTAGTTCCTTTTGGCACATCCGCCATAATAGGTTGTTCTGTAACCGGCTTAGTTTCTTCTTTCACTACAGGCGCAGCTGCTGTTTTTACCTCTGCCATCTTTTTTTCCACTTCTTTTTTGGGTAGGTCAGCGGGTTCAGTAGGGGTATTGGGTGGTATAGGAATATTTTGACCATTTTGCCAAATTACTGCATTAGG
>CAYQRR010000369.1:0-2894 GCA_964419635.1 uncultured Chitinophaga sp.
TGATGCAAACCTGCAAGGCCAATGGCGTATTACGGATGCTGCGGGTAAGGTTTGGTGTCATTCCAAAATCGGCATTACCCCTATCGGAGGGCAAATTTCAATAACAGAACTGCCTGTTGGCTTGTATTTTTTGAATGTGCTTACCCCAGATGGAAGACATGCAATTGCCAAGCGATTTGTAGTGCAGCGTTGAGGTTTAACTGTTGTTACGCTAAATACATTTCCTTACTTCTTTCAATTTTCATAAATTATGCACACCAAACCTTCCGTAGTCTTGATGACGGCATTTTCACTTTTTACACTACTAATTCTGGCCACCAACGCTTGCAAGAAAGACGACAAAGTGGATTGCAGGAAAGTGACAGGAGCAACTTTTATATCAAACGGTGGCAAAATGCAAGCCATTCTTGCCAGTAAATGTACGAACGGCAATTGCCATAATGTCGGCAACGATGGTGCCCAACACTGGGCATATTACACGGAGTACGACAGCCTAACTCCGCATTTCGAGCACATGTATGAGGCTGTAGTTGTAGAAAAAGAAATGCCGCAGGCAGGATCAACACAACTTACTGAAGAAGAAATCGATGGTTTTGAGTGCTGGAAGCAGGCAGGTTTTCCAGAGTAACCACACAGTTTTTTAACATCTGACAGCTGCCCAGAAAAGCGAGAATATTCTTTGGGCGGCTGTTTTTCAATCTCTGTTATGCGAAAAAGCGAAACTCCCCACGTTCATATTTACGACGCGCAAGGCCGTCAGATATGTTGCACCCTTGAAGAAAAAATACAGGTAAACTCAGGGCCACCGCCATTGCAGCCACATGCAGACGACGATGGCCATGATCACGACCATGAATCCGAAGCATTGCAGAACCCTTGGAGGGAATATCTGCCCGCTCTCATCAGTTTTGGCTTGTTGCTCGGTGGAATTGCACTTGAATATTGGCTGAAGGCCAGCTGGTTTTCAGGCTGGGTGCGTTTGATCTGGTATTTGGCAGCCTACCTACCCGTCGGCCTGCCTGTCCAGAAAGAAGCGTTAGAAGCCATCGGCAAAGGAGAGTTTTTCACCGAATTTTTTCTCATGAGCCTCGCCACCATCGGCGCATTTTCCATCGGTGAATATCCAGAGGGTGTAGCAGTGATGTTGTTCTACGCCGTTGGTGAACTGTTCCAAACCGCTGCTGTACGGCGCGCCAAAGGAAATATCAAAGCCTTGCTCGATGTGAGACCTGATCATGCGACCGTGCTGCGCGACGGCAAATTCGTGGACGCTCAACCCGATACAGTGCAGGTTGGCGACACCATCCGAGTAAAGCCTGGTGAGCGTGTACCGCTGGACGGTACGCTCTTAGGAAAATCCGGTGCCGCCTTCGATACCGCTGCCCTCACAGGTGAAAGCATGCCGCGCTCTATTGCTGTGGGGGAAGTTGTGCTTGCTGGCATGGTGAGTTCGGAAAGCCTGGTAGAAGTAAAGGTTTCTAAACCCTTCGGCGAAAGCAGCATCGCGCGCATTCTGGAACTGGTGCAGAACGCAACTGCTCGCAAAGCGCCTACGGAGTTATTCATTCGCAAATTCGCCAAAATTTACACACCGATTGTGGTGCTTTTGGCGGTTTTGCTGATCCTGGTTCCATATTTGATCGTAGCAGATTATGTATTCCGCGACTGGCTTTATCGCGCCCTTATTTTCCTCGTTATTTCCTGCCCTTGTGCGCTGGTGATTTCGATTCCTTTAGGCTATTTCGGTGGCATAGGCGCGGCATCCCGGCAAGGCATTTTGTTTAAAGGTTCTAATTTCCTGGACTTGATGACCAAGGTCAACACGGTTGTGATGGACAAAACCGGGACGCTGACACGAGGTGTTTTCAAAGTGCAAAAAATTGAAAGCGAGGGAATTGAAAAGAACGAACTACTGATATTGGCCGCTGCGCTGGAACAGCACTCTACTCACCCGGTTGCCAAGGCATTGATGCAATATGCGGACGAACAAAAATTGGATTGGAAAAAAGCAGCGATCACCGCAGTAAAAGAAATTCCCGGCCATGGTCTTACTGGGAAGGTGAATGGGAAGCCGGTAATGGTCGGTAACATCAAGTTATTTGAGAAATTCAAAATTGGTTATCCGGCTGCGCTGGATACAGAAGTAGACACGATTGCTGTGGTAGCCGTTGATAGTAAATATGTTGGTTTTGTCACCATTGCCGACGAGATCAAATCCGACGCAGCCGATACGATCAAGCGTCTCCATTCCGCCGGAGTGCGCGAACTGGTAATGCTATCGGGAGATAAGGACTCTGTAGTACAGAAAGTCATAGCGAATTTAGGTATTGAAAAAGGCTTCGGTGACCTGCTGCCTGAAGATAAGGTTAAAAAAGTAGAAGATCTGAAAAGGGATGCACCAGAGAGTGTCATTGCTTTTATGGGTGATGGCCTTAACGATGCACCGGTTCTGGCGGTCTCCGATATAGGCATCGCCATGGGCGGACTTGGCTCCGATGCTGCTATCGAAACAGCAGATGTGGTTATCCAGAATGATGAACCCTCAAAAGTGGCAATTGCCATTGCCATTGGTCGGGCTACTCGTCAGGTGGTGTGGCAAAATATTGGCCTTGCATTCTCTGTAAAGGCCATTGTGCTGGCGCTTGGCGCTGGCGGTCTTGCCACGATGTGGGAAGCGGTTTTTGCAGATGTCGGTGTGGCGTTGCTGGCGATTTTGAACGCAGTAAGGATACAAAGAATGCAGTTTTGAACATAAATTTTAACTTCCAATCATATGATTACTACCAAGTCAATCCTCATATTTATACTTGCAGGCCTCTTTGAAAATGCAGGCGGTTATCTGGTCTGCCTCTGGTTAAAAGAGAGTAAACCAGCTTGGTATGGGCTGCTTGGTG
>CAYQRR010000370.1:0-2888 GCA_964419635.1 uncultured Chitinophaga sp.
CAATGAAATAGACCCTTTTTTGCTCAGGTCTTTCAGGTAAGCGTAAATACCTTTTTTGTTGATAGTGCGCAGGGCAGCTACTGATATTTTTAATTCAATCCACTCATCCAACTCAGGGATGTAGAAGTTTTTCTTCTTTAGGTTGGGTAAAAACTTACGCTTGGTTTTACGGTTCGAGTGCGACACGTAGTGACCCGACATTGGTCTTTTTCCGGTAAGTTCACATACTTTACTCATAACATCTTTTTTAGGGAGCGCAAATATAAAATCGGTTTTCAAACTTCCAAAAGCACCACTATTACATTTTCACATAGATGCCTTTTTCCAATTGAATGGAGTTATTGGCACAGCTGAATATTTTGGAGGGATACTTGTCTATAATCTGATAATTGTGGGTAGCCATTAGCACAGCGGTGTTGTGTTCGCGGTTAATACGGATGAGCAGTTTCACAATTTCATCGGAGGTTTCGGGGTCGAGGTTGCCGGTGGGTTCATCCGCTATTATGAGTGGCGGGTTATTAATCAGTGAGCGGGCAATGACCAGCCGCTGTTGTTCGCCCCCCGAAATCTGGAAGGGCATTTTGGCTGCCAGATGCCCCAAGCCCACCTCGGACAGCACTTCGCCAATGCGCTCGTTACGTTTTTCTTTGCTTTCCCAGCCGGTGGCCCGTAGAACAAAGTCCAGATTTTCGTACACGTTTCGGTCGCTTAGGAGCTGAAAGTCTTGAAACACAATACCGATTTTTCTTCGTAGCAATGGTATTTGTGAGTTGGTGAGGCTGCGCAGGTTAAAATCGCACACTACCGCGCTCCCTTCTTTAATGGCCACTTCGCCATAGAGCGACTTCAAAAAGGAACTTTTGCCGGCACCTGTTTTGCCTATCAGATAGATGAACTCTCCTTGCTGTACATCCAGGGTTACATCGTTCAACACCACTTCACGACCCTGATAGATGTTTACGTGGTTATAGCTAATAACTAAATCTTCCATACAATACCTGCAATTATTTGTAATGCGAATGTAAACGGCACTCTGTGGTCCGGCCAGTCATGGCACAGAAAGTTACACCAACTGAAGTTGTTTATATCTGAAAAAGAGCAGCGAGCCGGCCAACATGGCTATCCAATAGACCCATTCGGCTGTCCATACCCACCAGATGTTGGCCCAACTCTGGTTTAGGATTAGCACAAAATATAAAATGTAGATAAGCACTACTACTACCTCTATACCCAGGGCTATAAAGATGTCGCCCACACTAATGACCCCGTTAAAAACGATATTGGCTACCGACATGAGCAGGAAGATGATAAACACCACGGGCAGGGCTTCCACTGCCATAGGCACGATAGAGGCATCGTCAAATTTATTAACGAATACCCCGATACAAACTTTGGGGAAAATGTAAATGAGTGCGCATGATACCAACGCAAAGCCAAGGCTCACCAGGCTGATTCTGCGCAGTGCCACTTTTATTTCACCATAGCTGCCTTGCCCTACCAAATTGCTGATGAGTGTATTGGCAGCCGAACCCAGACTCCAGGTCGGTATGGTGAAAAATAAAATCAGCTGCCGGTAAATAGAGCTGACGGCCAGGGCATTGACCCCCAATTTAACTTCAATGCGTGAGAAGAACAGCAGCCACCCACCCACAGCGGCCAACGATTGCATCATGAGAGGAACTGAAATGCGGGTCATTTGTTTCATGAGGGCGGTATCAAATCGGTCGAACTCAAAAAGATGAAACTGCTTTCTGCGGTTTTTGACAAAGGTGCCCAAGAAGAGTACGGCTACCGCAATGGTTTCGGAAATGGAGGTGGCCATCCCCGAGCCCCCGATACCGATTTCCGGCAGGCCAAATTGACCATATACCAAGCCGTAGTTAAGCACAATGTTCATTAATGTCATGAGGGCAATGGAAACAGATAGTATTTGCGTTTTACCAATCCCTGAGTAAAAAGCAATAAAAATAAAGCTCATGAAACTGGGCACCAGGCCCCACATGCGATAGCTCAGAAACTCTTCACACTTGGCTATTATATCTTCATTGCTGAGCATGAAGCCCAGAATTTCGTGCGTAAATAGTTTGATGAGGAAAAACAACAGAAAAGAAACGACTAACAACGCGCTGATGGTATTGTCGAAGATATTGCCCACATCGCCATATTTCAGTTCGCCCATTTTGCGGGCTATGAGCAGTTGCGTGCCACGCGTAAAGCTAAACCCCATCATAAAGAGCACTGAATAAAATACACTCGCAAAACCGATAGCATCTAACTCTACTTTGCCCAAGTTGCCAACAAATACGGTATCAAAAACGCCATTGCTGGTCCAGGCAATATTGCCCACAATCAGCGGAAGGCTGATATGGAAAATCTCTTTGTAGGTTGCTTTAAGTTGAGCCATATCTTCTTATATAACGGCCATGGTGGCACTGCCCTTGGCTACTATTACTTCTTTCCCTTCTTCGGTGATGTAATATACTTCTGCTTCGCAAAAATGAAAGCGCTTGCCCGGCTTAACGACCCCGCCTCTTGAATAAAACTTATTGGCTATTCCAGGATTAAAGTATGAGATTTTAGCCTCTACCGTAAACACCTTTTGCCCTTGCTCTACCAGGCTATAGGCCGCAAAACCCTGCACCATATCAAGTATGGTGGAGGTTACTCCACCATGCAACCACCCGTTCTGCTGCTCGTGCATTTCAGCAAAGTCCAGTTCGCCCTCCAGGTAGCCGGGCTCTATTTTTACCATCACAAAGTTCATCCATTTCATGAATTTGTTTCGGGATATCATCAGCTCCGTGTAGGCTTTGTAATCAGGGTTGCGCGCTTCGTGTTTCATGCCTGTAAACATAAAAGAATAGCCCAAAGGCGGTAGCGGGTGATAT
>CAYQRR010000371.1:0-1510 GCA_964419635.1 uncultured Chitinophaga sp.
AAGATATTAAACTAATTCTAGGAGTAGTGTTGTGATTTGCTTTCAAAATGTATTTTCTGTTCTTTGAACTACAACAACAAGGTCTATTAAGTGAAAGTGAATACAGTTGTGATTTGCTTTCAAAATGTATTTTCTGTTCTTTGAACTACAACTTTTTACATTATCATAGTCGTGAGCAGCGTGTTGTGATTTGCTTTCAAAATGTATTTTCTGTTCTTTGAACTACAACCTACCCCACCCAGAACCTAATGTGGATGCGGGTTTAGCCTCAAAAACAGGATTCAAAAAACGGTAAAATTAAAGCCCTGCTTAACACCAAGCGGGGCTTTTTTATCCCCTCTCGAGAGGGGAAGAGCAAATTTTCTCGAAAGAAAAATTTGCTCAGGGGTGTGTCGCTTTCTCCTGATAAGTATATGGGGTGTGTCGTTTCCCTTAATTGGGAAAGTGCATGTGTTACATCCCCTCTTGAGAGGGGTAGGGGTGTGTTGCTGTATTTTATCTAAAAAATCGGTCTAAAACATTTCCAACTGTTGCGGTACCTTTTGTGGCGGGGCCTCCGCCCGGCCGTCAAATATTTCCATCATCCCAAATTGTTTATCAGTAATATTCATGATAACCACTTTCCCCTTAGGCGGCAGTAGGTTTTTAACCCGTTTTTGATGCACTTCCATGTTTTCTCGGCTGGCACAGTGGCGCAGGTAAATGCTGAACTGAAACATCGTAAACCCATCATCCAACATTCCATCTCTGAATTTGGTATAGTTTTTCTTATCCTGCTTGGTTTCGGTGGGCAGGTCGAAGAATACAAGTATCCACATAACGCGATATTGATTTAGCCGGATAGCCATGAGGAAAATTTATATAGAGTAATGAATCTCCTTCCTATAACGCTATGCCCCTTGCGAGCGCACTATCAAAATTCTGTATTGCGAAATTTTATTATTTGTACTTCTCTCCCCTCAGAGAGGGCTTGGGGGTGTGTTGCTTTTCTATCCAACAGGCGATAGTTCGCAATACCCCGTCCATTTCTTTTCTCACCTCTTCATCATTAAACCGCAGAAAGCGGACGCCTTCTTGTTCCAATGCCTTTTGTCGCTCCTTGTCCCGGGCAATGGCTTCATCATCCCAGTGTGTAATGCCATCTATTTCAATCGCCAGCATTAAGTCAGGGCAATAGAAATCAACAATGTAACGGAGTAGCGGCTTTTGGCGGTGGAAGTCGTAGCCCAGCATTTGCTTGCCGCTGAGTTCTTTCCAAAGTAGTACTTCTGCATAGGTGCTATCGTTGCGCAGTTTGCGGGCCAGCAGTTTTAGGTGCGGTTCATAGGGAATGATTTTTCTGCGCATGGTTAAATATAACACACCCCTGCGTAAAATTTTTTCAGGTGAAAATTTTACGCTGTCCCCTCTCAAGAGGGGATAAGCGCAACTTGTCATTCGAGTGGTACGTTGTGAAAGTTGTTGTTCAATATAAGGCAAGCTACCCATTGAAAGTGAATTGCTCCCCTCT
>CAYQRR010000371.1:1610-2875 GCA_964419635.1 uncultured Chitinophaga sp.
AAGTTGTTGTTCAATATAAGGCAAGCTACCCATTGAAAGTGAATTGCTCCCCTCTTGAGAGGGGCAGGGGTGTGTGGCTTTACATCAATTCGGGATACAACATCCTACGCGCTTCGCCCTCAAAGCACTTCATCAATCCCGCAGTAGTGCGTTGCATGCCTACCATCAGTGGACTTTGTTCACCATCAATAACAATATCGATAGCAGGTAATTTCAGTAACTGACCCTTGATGGAGGTGGTTAAATCGGTCCAGTCTTCGCCACTGGTAAGGATGCGATATACGAGTTGGTCTACAAAAGGGCGATAAGGTTCCATAATATCATCGGCCAGGCAGAATGCATTGTATTTATTACGGTGAAAAATGCCCAAGGTGGGCAGTGCACCACTGGCTACCAGGCCACGGGCTACAATCCCGCGCAAAATAGAATAACCATAATTCAACAGATTATTGGGGGGCTCGCCAAATCGCTCGCGCCTGAAGTTCATTTCGGGCGGAAACAAGCTTTGCCAGTAAATTGCCGCACCGCGGGCTTCGTGGTTGTCGCCATCGCCACTCTTTACATCGCGCGAAAAGGAGAGGAGCCATCCGGCACCATCAGCCAGTTGTCTTTGCCGGGCCTTGGGGTAAGGCTGCTGAGCCAGCATCTCCAGCAGCTTTCCCTGATTTTTCAGTTTGGCACTTACGGTTTGCTGCCATAGCTGCTTTTTGAGCGGTTCGCTGGCTTCCAGTTGGGCTTTAAACTTTTCAGTTTGGGTGTGGTGTCCATCCAGGTTCAGGTACATACCGCTGGGCATGTGCTGGTCGTTGCAGGTGATGATGGCTGCATTGTTTTGCAGCAAAGCATCCATTACAGCATGGCTAAGTGTTATCTGCTTGTTGTCTAATACCACCACTCCAATGTCTTCTATGGGTATGGTTATCACCTGCTCCTCATCTTCCGTTTCGCTTTTGCGGTTCACCGCAAAGCACAACTGCTCATTCTTTTTGTAAATGTGCGTAGGGTTGCTGAAAAAGAGGGTGCGTTTTATCATTTAACTGTACAGCCAATTTAATTTCCCTTCAGGTAACAGCTCAAAATGTTTTCCCTCTATTGCCATATTTAGCCAATCTGCTGAATACAAAAGTTTAGGCCATGGTTCAAACTTGTTATAGCTGTTACATTTTTGGGCATCACTTACCTTTTCGGTGAAACCGCTAGTGCCTCTACCGCCATAACAAACTTCTTTTTGTTTTTCATCAACTTTAAAAACCTGCTCTTCTGGG
>CAYQRR010000372.1:0-2872 GCA_964419635.1 uncultured Chitinophaga sp.
AAATTCCACATGCCCACTGATTCTCGGCTTGACTTAAACCAACAGTTTACAAACTGAGACCTTTGAAGTTCTGTTATCTTAATATCATAGGAGTAATCTAATACCTTACTTACTTCAGAAATGCCTCGCGAAGCAAAATCATGGCTTATTCGTTTTTTAAGTAATAATTCTTCTGTTATTCCTTCATACACATCTTCAAACTTATCTAATCGTGTTAGGAAGAGTGATTTTGTATTTATAAAGTGCAGGAACTTATGTATATCTAAATATTTCCACAACAAATCATTTCCAGCTTTAATTAGCTCCTGATCAATTTTTATCATCATCTGTTTCTTTTTCTTAACGAATATCTTCAAAATTCGAATTCTCCTACATTCGCCCCACAAAATTTCACCCCGTAGATTCACTCTGCGGGGCTAACTGTTTTTATGACTTTACAAGAAATCACCAACGCTTACGCCACCTCTCCGCAGGTAAAGCATTTGATTGAACAATTTACCGCTGGCGATGACCGCAAAGACTTTTTTCTCTCCGGCCTCATCGGCTCGCAGGATGCTTTTGTGGCAGCGGCTGTATTTAAGCAAACCGACTTTAATCATCTGTTTGTATTGAGCGACAAAGAGGAGGCGGCTTATTTTCAAAACAACCTGAAAAACCTGCTGCAGAATAAGGATGTTTTTTTCTTCCCCGATTCTTTTCGCAGGCCGGGCGATTTCAGCGAACTGAACAACAACAACGTGTTGCTGCGCACCGAAACCGTCAACCGTTTGAGCAACTCAAACAGTAAAGCCGAGTTAGCCGTCACCTACCCCGAAGCGCTCATAGAAAAAGTAGTGAAGCAGGAAGTGCTCAACGAACAAACGCTGCGCATGCGCGTGAACGAAAAGCTCGACATTGATTTTATGATTGACCTGCTGGTAGGTTTTGAATTTGAGCGCGTTGATTTTGTATACGAGCCCGGGCAGTTCAGTTTGCGCGGAGATATTGTAGACGTGTTCTCCTTCGGCAACGAATTCCCCTATCGTATCGAGTTGTTTGGCGAAGAGATTGAAAGCATCCGCACCTTCGACCCGCTCACGCAGCTCAGCCAGAAAAAAATTGCCAGCGTTACCATTGTGCCCAATATTCAAACACACTTTACCAACGATAAAAAAACTTCGGTGCTGGAGGTGTTTCCGCCCAACACCATTATCTGGTTTAAAGAGGTGCAGATGCTGATGGAGGTATTTGCCGGCTGTATCGAAAAAGCCAAAAAGATTCAGCCCGATATAAAGCGCAACCGCATCGAGCACCCGAACCATCCATTGCTCGAAGGCGAACCGGAAGATGTGTTTCTTTCATGGGCTGAATTTCAAAATGGAATTTCAAGATTTCGAACAATACAATTTGGACGCAAATACCACCCCCACCCCCCCGAAGGGGGCTTTAAAGACAAACAGCCAAATACAAATTCCGATTCGGCTGTTAACTCCCTCTCCTTTGGAGAGGGTCGGGGAGAGGTGGTTTTTCACAGCAAACCACAACCTTCGTTCAACAAGAATTTCGATTTGCTGATCAAGAACCTGCACGAGAACACGGAACGCGGCTACACCAATTTGATTTTTGCCGAGAATCCAAAACAGATTGAAAGATTTTATTCCATCTTTCAGGACTTGCATCCGAAATTGGCTGTTTCTCCCTCTTCTTCCGAGAGGGCCGGGGAGAAGTGGGTTCCCGTTCATATCGGCATTCATCAGGGTTTTATTGATGAGGATTTAAAACTCTGCTGCTACACCGACCACCAGATTTTTAACCGCTATCATAAATACAATTTGCGCCAGGGCTTCAGTAAGGATAAGGCTCTCCTGATGAAAACCCTCCGCGAGCTGAAACCCGGAGATTTTGTAACCCACATCGACCACGGAGTAGGCGTATTCAGCGGTCTCGAAAAAATTGAAGTAGGCGGACAACTGCAGGAAACCGTCCGTCTGATTTATGCCGGCAACGACATAATGTATGTCGGCATTCAGTCGCTGCACAAAATTTCGAAGTATGTCGGCAAAGACGGAGAAGCTCCGCGCGTCAATAAGCTCGGCAGCGATACCTGGACCAATCTGAAAAAGAAAACCAAGAAGCGCATTAAAGAACTGGCGTTCGATTTAATTCAGCTTTATGCCAAGCGCAAAGCCTCCAAAGGTTTTCAGTTTTCGCCCGATGGCTACATGCAAAACGAGCTCGAAGCCTCGTTCATGTATGAAGATACGCCCGACCAGGCCAAAGCCACCGAAGATGTAAAACGCGATATGGAAGCCATTCCTCCTATGGATAGATTAGTATGTGGCGATGTCGGTTTTGGCAAAACCGAGATTGCCATTCGGGCTGCGTTTAAAGCCGCCTGCGATGGCAAGCAGGTGGCCGTGCTGGTGCCCACCACCATCCTCGCCATGCAGCATCACAAAGTATTTAAAGAGCGCCTTTCCGATTTTCCCATAGAGGTAGATTACCTCAATCGCTTTAAAACCGGCAAAGAAAAAAAGGAAACCCTCGAGCGATTGGCCGAAGGCAAAATCAACATCATCATCGGCACACATGCGCTGGTAGGTAAGAGTGTGAAGTTCAAAGACCTCGGCCTCATGATTATTGATGAAGAACAAAAATTTGGTGTAGGCACCAAAGAAACCCTCAAGACCCTCAAGGCCAATGTAGATACCCTCACCCTCACCGCCACGCCCATTCCGCGCACGCTTTCGTTCTCGCTCATGGGCGCCCGCGATTTAAGCATCATCAATACCCCGCCACCCAACCGGCAGCCCATCACCACCGAAGTGCGCCCCGTAGACCCCGACCTCATTAAAGAAGCCATTGAATACGAAATTTACCGCGGTGGCCAGGT
>CAYQRR010000373.1:0-2872 GCA_964419635.1 uncultured Chitinophaga sp.
GATACATTTTTCTGTAGTAATACTAACGTCACTTTTACCACACAAACGATAGGGAACCCTCTGCCTGGAAACACATTTAGTTATCAGTGGAAAAATTTGACCACCAACACAGTGGTCGGTAGTAATAGTCCAACTTTTTCTTTGAACGCATCCGCCTCAGCAGATTATTTGGTCACCCTTAGTGGCGGTGCTTGTGTGCTCACCGATACGATTCATTTGGTGGTAGGCAACAGTATTCCCATAGCCTTACAAGTAGATTCTATCGACTGCTTTGGATACAATAATGGAAAAATACTGGCGGTGCCTTCGGGAGGTATACCCCCCATCCAATATGCTTGGAGTAATGGTCTTACCATTGACTCGATTCAAAATTTGCCACCCGGTATTTATTCAGTAACCGCTTCGGATGCGCAGGGATGCACCGGTAGCGCAACATTCAATTTGCCTCAGCCGGCATTACTTACGTTAAGTGCCGTTGCTCAGCCTATAACTTGCTTTGGTAGCAACAATGGTAGTGTAACCTTGACTGCGGCTGGTGGAACACCTTCGTATACTTATACATGGAATCCTGCACAAAGCAATGGCCCACTTGCCAATTCATTGTCCCCGGGTCTCTATGCCGCCACTGTTACCGATGCTAACAGTTGTTCAGCTAATGCCTCCGCTACAGTCAATCAACCAACGGCATTATTCACAAATGTGGTTTCAGCAAATGCTACTAGTTTTGGAGGCAATGAAGGGTGGGCTTATGTTTTAGCCTCTGGCGCTACAGCACCATACACGTATACTTGGAGCAATGGTGTGAGCAACGACTCTATCGTTAACTTACTGGCCGGAACTTATATTGTTACGGTATGTGATGCAAACGGATGTTGTCTCCCTGACACGGCTGTGATAACCGATCCGCCACCTATCTTGCTTACCTTTTCCACGACAGATAATTTGTGTTTTGGCGATTGTGCCGGTGATGCACTTGTGTCTGCAACAGGAGGAATAGAGCCTTATACTTTTGTATGGAGTAATGCCGCTACTGATTCTGTGATTTCCGGATTATGTGCTGGTGTATATACTGTAACGGCTACGGACAGTGCAGGCGTAAGTGTAACGGGCAATATTCAAATTATGGCTCCTTCTCAACTCACTGTTTTGTTAGATACCATCGCTATCAGTTGCTTTGGTGCAGCAGATGCATCTGTAGAGGCCATTGCCACAGGCGGAACACCCGGTTATTCTTATAGCTGGACACCCGGAGGTAGCACAAATCCACAAACAGCGCTTGGACCCGGCACCTACGCGGTGGTAGTGACCGATTTTAATAATTGCACTGCTCAAAATTCCTGGACGGCCATAGAGCCAGCATTGCTTACGGTGGCAGTTATTAATGCGACAGACGTTTCCTGTTTTGGTGGTAGCGATGGTGCGGCTACTGCCGCAGCCTCGGGTGGCACTTCGCCCTATACCTATGCCTGGACCAATCTATCAGGCACAACTCCTTCGGTGAGTGGGTTTAATCAGGGAAATAAAATAGTTACAGTTACCGACAATAATGGATGCCAGGCTACTTCCAACTTTACTATCAACGAACCGGCTCAAGTGGTAGCAACTGTTGTTTCTACGACTGATGCCAGCTGTAATTCCTACCCGGATGGTGCTGTAAATATTGCTGTAGTGGGTGGAAGTTCTGTGTATACTTACCTCTGGAGCAACAATGAAGTGAGCGAAGATCTTAGTGCAGTAGCAGCCGGAACTTACACCATACTGGTGACCGATACTAAAAGTTGTACAGCAAGTGCATCGGCAACGGTCAACGAGCCGTCTGCTCTTGTTCTTACATTTGGAAGCACTCCACCGCTTTGTGCAGGCGATGCATCGGGCAGTGTGTGGGTGGCTGCCAGCGGAGGCACACCGGGCTATGTGATTGACTGGAGCATGATGCAGGGTGCGAATGACAACGACACTTTATTTGCTTTGCCACAAGGTTTATATGATGTTACCGTGCAGGACAGCAATTTGTGTTCCACTCAGGGAAGTACTACCATCACGGACCCTCCTTCTTTAAATGCTTCGTTCATTAACCGAACGGAAATTTCCTGCTTTAATACTTTGGATGGTGCCATAACCGTTTCTGTTTCCGGAGGCACTCCCCCTATTGTTTATCTGTGGAATACAGGGTTTACCGGAAATGCAGTGAATGATTTTGGGCCGGGAGCTTATGATGTACTCGTTACTGACCAAAATGGTTGCGATACAACATTAACCACCACGTTTATTGCGCCACTTCCAATTGCCATAACTACAGCAATTGCTGATTCTGTTTCTTGTCCAGCCTACTCTGATGGTCAGCTGAACGTAAATGCTACGGGCGGCACTCCGGGGAGTACGGTAGCGTACGAGTTTTCGGTTGATGGCAGTGTGTTTCAGCCGAGTGGATTCTTCAACAATTTGGCTGCGGGAATTTATAATGTAACCATTCGAGATGCGGAGGGATGTATAAAAGATACCACGCTAATTGTGAGTGAACCGCCACAGCCGGTACTAGCTATATTGCCACAGGACAGCCTGATAGATTTAGGGTCCTCCATTAACCTGGCATCTGCTTTTTATCCATATTCTTTGGCTGATATTAATACATACATTTGGTCTCCGCTTACAGGACTTAGTTGTGCAGACTGTTCCACTACGCTTGCCAGCCCTTACACCACTACAGATTATAATTTAACAGTAAATTACTGGAAGAATTGCAGCGTTTCGGAGACGGTACGCGTCTTTGTAAGCGAGGGCGAGGATGTATTTGTTCCGAATGCATTTTCACCGAATGGCGATGGTAATAACGATGTGCTGGAGGTGTTTGGCATTGGATTAGCAAAAGCGA
>CAYQRR010000374.1:0-2857 GCA_964419635.1 uncultured Chitinophaga sp.
CCTAAGTTTTTTACACGAACAGGAAGTTCGAATACTTGCGGAAATTCCTGTTCATCAAATTCAAGAAAATTTAATTGGACTAACCTTGGATGTAAAAGGATTGTTTCCCGAAAATTTTCATGTCATCACACATCCAAAAATGGTAGAATGGAAGTTTAAAAATGTTGAGCTACTATGTCAAGAGCACAAAATCAAACTAAAAAGATCGGAGCTTACTTTGCGTTAATCGCCACCATTCATAAAAACATATTCCTCAAAAGATTCAAGTGCTTTTTTATAGCTTGAAAAGGGCGTCTTGAAATGATTTACTATTTCGCCATCGTATGACTTAAATAAGGTTTCAACTTCAAATAGATTCAATTTTTCACCTTTCTCTTTTATTCCGACAAATGTTAGATAGGCTGTTTTAATGCCATCATCTATTTGCCAGCTTTTATTAAATCTGTCAGAATTTTTATCAGCCCAAGTTTCATGTTCTTACTCGGTTACACATTTAGGAGCTCCATCTTCCGCAAGTATATAATATGAGGTTTCCATAAACGATTAATTATTTGCAACAATCTTCTTCAACACTTCTTTCAATTTCGGCAACTCATTCTCACAAAGGTCAAACACCACTTCATGTTGAAGTTTATCGTAGTGATGAGAAATTAAATCGCGCATGCGGATGATTTCATTCCAAGGGATTTCAGTATGTGATTTAAAGGTGTTTTCATTCCCTGTATAATTTTTCTTCAGTAGTTCACCGGTAACCTGCAAGCGCATAAGAATAGCATCGTAATAAGCACGCCCCTGTTTAGTAGCAACAAAATCTTCTGCTGTCTTTATTTCAGTAAAATAAGACCGTGTCTCATCTATATGCTCTAGCACCAACAGTAAATCGTTGTGTAGTTTTTCGTTAAGCATAAACCAAATCGCGTTCAATAGTTTTCAAAAAACGCGGAGACAGGTGTTTGTGTCTGGTGGTAATATCCACTCTTGATTTAAGCAGAGTTTCAAGATGATTTAGCAGACCGGCAAGTTTTAAGAAACTTGGTTTTTGTAACGTAACAAGCACATCAATGTCGCTGGTTGAGTTTGCTTCATCACGCGCTCTGGAACCAAACAAACCTATTTCTTCCACACCAAAATCGTTTTTCAATTTTGGCAATTCATTTCTAAGCGTTGTAATAATTTCCTGCGAATTCATGGACCGAAGATAAAGCAATTCTAACATTTGCGCATCCTTAGTTACTACTGTTGCACATACGCGCACGGCACTTAAAATAACAAGCTTGGTTTTCAGCCGGCTACAAATATTTTTCCTCCAGCACCTGCTTGTGGTGCTCCGCATGCCCGATGATAACAAAGCCCAGTGCGCGTACGCTCATAGTGTTTTTACTCGCCATGCCTGAACGCAAGAAGGCAGCTTCGTCAAAACTGCGGAAGAGCGTGAGCGTGGCCTGGCGCACAGCGGCAAACTCTTCTTGCAGCGAGAGTAAACTACGTGCAGCCGCATTGCTGAAGGGCACGTAATCGTTTTCTTCGAAGCCCGGCAGTTCGGTTTGGTCGTTGCGCGCAAAGCGCAGTGCGCGGTATGCAAAAATACGCTCGGCATCTATGACGTGCAGCAACACTTCTTTCACGGTCCATTTGCCGGTAGTATAAGCATAGTCGCCTTTGTGGGCCGGCAGGCGGCAGATAAATTCTATCCACTCATCGGTATGCTGATGGAGCGCTTCCAACAGATTGTCGGGCTGTACTTTACTGATATAGTTGCCGTAGTAGGGAGCATATTCCTGCGGAGTGGGTTTGGTAATTATCATGCGAAGCGCGTTTTGGGTTGTGGTAAAAGAAACAAAACTTCCGCGATGCCGAAAATCATTTCGCGCCATGCTAGATAATGCGTAGTGTTGCTTTATGCTGCGAGCGTTTTTTCTTTTATTGTTTTCTGTGGCCGGTTTGTATCTGCCGGCACAAACGGCTCATGGGGCCCGTTGCGGATTTCGCTGCTATCCCGCTTCTGTAGATAGCGCAGGAACTATTTTTCTGCACAACCAAAAAAGCGGCATTGGACGAAAAATAGGCGTGGCACTCGGCTATACGTTTGCCTATGAAGCGGCCATCTATGGTTTGCTTTATGCGCTGCCCGAAAATGTTTCCCGATGGAACAGTGCTACCAAAAGAAACTTCGGCAGCAACTATCGCCATACCTTTACCAAGCCCATTGCACTCGATAAAGATCAATGGTATGTAAACTATGTGGGGCATCCGTATCAAGGGGCCTTTTACTACAACAGCATGCGCGCACAAGGCGCTACGATGTGGCAGTCCTCCCTATTTGCCTTTGCCAATAGCTACGCATGGGAGTTTTTGCTGGAGGGCGCTATTGAGCAGCCGAGCATTCAAGACCTCATGGTAACTCCTATTGCCGGCACCTTGCTGGGCGAGTTGTTTCACCGGGCCACTTTGCGCATGAGCCGCAAGGGATTTACCTGGTACGAGAAAGCCTTTGTTTGTGTGTTTAACCCTGCCTTTGCCATTCATAATGGCTTTAAGTGGACAGGCAGAAGAACATTCGTTCCTTAACTAATCAATACGCGTGGGTTGCTGCGCTTTGTTCATGAGATGATGTTCCATTTCCGAATTGTGTTTTAAGTGCCCGGAGTAAAGATTAATGCCCTCTTGCGGTGGAAGTAGCCTTTAAAAAGTATGGAGGCACTATTCCAGCACCAGCTTACGGTACTGGCGGTTTTTCTTTGATTGTATACAAAGGGTGTACAGGCCTTTTTGCAAATGCTGAAGTTCCAGCTTAGTACATTGAGCCACTGCCGGATTTTCCCATACAAGTTTACCTGCGATATCGTATAGGCTGAGC
>CAYQRR010000375.1:0-2847 GCA_964419635.1 uncultured Chitinophaga sp.
TCCAAAGTGAAAGAGGAATCAAAAGCCTGTTCTGAATGTAAATGAAGCTCCCCTCCTACATTGCCCGATTGCGCTACTCCATTTACAAGCACACGATCCGACATGCCAAGATTAAATAACGAAGCATCAATTTGTCCGAGTGCTGGTGAATTCAGTTTCATTCCATTCCACATCACATCGGTTTGCGCTGCTCCCGTACCTCTAAAAGAGATAGATGAAAGCTGACCGTTTCCATAACTCCGCAAAAAAATGCCGGTTTGTTCGCGCAACAAATCATGTAAGCTGCGATTGAGCTCCACAGTTCTTAAATGGACCCTTTTAACACTGTAGGAGGAAGCTACCTTTTCTACCTCGGGTAAGGTGCTTACTGTATCGGCACTAAACTGGGCATACGAATACAGAGAATATACCAGCAACAAAAAGGTCATAACAATTTTCATTCTACCACCAATTTGAATGTTTGATTCCCGACCATTACAAAATACAATCCCGGTACCCATCCGGTGGTGCTAATATTTGATAGAGTGTCAGGCACCGGAAGCATATATTTCGTTGAACCCAAAGAATTAATCACGCTTATGTTAGTATGGTTAGTCGAATAATCACCCAAAGAGATACTGAAGCCTTCCGATACACGAACCGGGTTGGGATATACCCGTATTGAGTTGTTCGAAATATTGATTTGAGCACTTGGTTGCAAAGAATGAATTACCCCCACCGCATCTAAATCAAAGCCACCGGATGGAAACGGGGTGGGATATGGGTCATTGATTTTTCGGCCATTCATATCCAGCGAAGCGAATGTACTATCCACCGTACCGATGACATCTATTACCCTCACATGGGTAATGTTATTCACATCCAGACCATTTACATTATTCAAATCCTCTAAATCGAAAGGAGTTCCAAATCCATAGACATATTTACCGGCCAAATTGTGAACGAGCGAACAGTTGATGCCGGTCATCGGTATCTGAACGGTATCTTGTAAATGAGAAATTGCAGGAAACCGATAAAAATTAACACCATCGTTACTGACCTCGACAAAAGCAAATTCAAGGAAGGCTTCGCCCGGTGCTCCAAACGAAAATCCGTTTTCAAAAACAGCAAAGTCAGATCCTTCGCCATTCATGATAGGTGCCGCAAATGTAAGTGTAGCTATACCGCCATCCCCCAAACTCACGAAACCGTTTTCACCTGCTTTACCTGTGGCAGCCACTTCGTCTCCAAAAGTTACAAAACCGGAGTCAGGCGTAGCAACATCCAAATAGCCACGCTGCAATTGGCATCCTGCAGCCCAAGCTGAGAACAGGTTGGTATCGGCAGGTAAGGCGGTAGTGCCGGGCCATCCTGCTGCGGGTGCAAACTGCGCACCTGCCGATAACCATATTAGTAAACAGGAAAGAAAATAAGCAATGCTGACCCTTGCTTTCATTAATTCTTCACCAGCTTTTTAACTAAAGATTCGCTGCCTGACGTGATGTGTAGAAAATACATACCAGCCGGCAACTCTCCGGTGTTTACTTCTAAATAACGGTCCACTTTTGACTGTAAAACCAATGAACCACTCATATCAATCAATATCAACTGAGCATCCGTATCAAGTCTAACCTGCAAAAAGCTGGAAAACGGATTAGGATACACTTGTGCCTTAAACGCAGCATTATTGTCTATGCTATTTATACCACCAACACGCACTAAAAGCTGGGCCGTATCACACTCACCCGCAGCATCGCATACTATGTAAGTTACGGTATCCACAGCTACTATTCCGGGGGCTGGCTCATATAATATTTTCCCGTTCTGAATGGATGCAAGAGCACCCGGAATTTCAGGTGATGACACCCAGCGGACAGTAAAAGGAGTTGCTGTAAAATCGAGGTCGTTGGATATTACATCTACCAATGTATCGGTATTGTAGGAAACAGACACCTCATCGTTGTTCGCCACCGGTGGTGTGTTCACCATATCTGCAGTGGTAAAATCATCCATGGCAAAATAGGCGGGCGTATTCATACCAAAGGCCCCCGTATCGCTGGAACTAAGTAAGAACTGAATGCTATCCACATTGCCGAGGGGCTGAAGATTTAACCATTGCCAACTACGCAGTAAGTAATCTTGCGAATTATCAGCAAACCGGTAATCGGCCAGGTACATTTCGACTGTGCTGGGTACAGGCGCACCGCTTTTCCATCCAATTACGGATAGTTTCAGCCAATCTGCATCATTGCCGTTTAGTCCACCAAATTTCTTTGCAAACACATCGCCATCACGCATGCTCAAGTAAGTGTAGGTAGCATTTGTAATATATACACCGTGCAGCATTTTTCCGGCAGCATTACCCGATATTCGTACCTTAGCAAATCCATAATCATTAGCCACTACATAGTTGGCAGAACCGTTGTAACCAATAGCTGTGATGGCACTATTTTGGTTTAAAAAACCAGCAGTAGTGCTATCCTTCATATTGGAGTAAGTAAACCCGTTCCATATCTGGTAGGTGGTATCATATTCATTAGTAAAAAATGCATTGCCGCTATTAAATCCGCCACTCTGGTCAGAGCCATCCCAGAAAGTATTGGGAGCTAAAGACAGATTTTCAAAAGTTGAGATGGTTTGTGCTGTAACGACTGCCTGTACACAAACGAACAAGGTTAAAAGGTTGAATTTCTTCATAAATGTTTTTTTGTTTTAAGAAAATTCAGCCTCAGAAATACGAAAGAAGGGAAATGAAACCGTGCACTGTTTCAAGTCTCAGCTTTTCTTCCCGAAAGCTTTTACTGTTTTTTGTTACCTGGCAGGTCTTCTGGCTTGCTCTGCTGCTGATGCCTTCCCGTCTACCTGGAC
>CAYQRR010000376.1:0-2824 GCA_964419635.1 uncultured Chitinophaga sp.
GCGTTGGTTAAAAGATTATCTGACATGTTCTGTTTCGGTTAATTTGTATTCCCACCCCGAACGTGGGTTTGGTTTATCTTTAAATGGGGTGCGAATATAGAAATAGATTACAATAAGCGAAAAAAAGCCAATAAAACCAAGGCGCTAAAAAAGCGGTGGAACCCAATACAAAAGGCATCAAAAAATGCCCGACAGAGTGTAATTTAAGCTATAGAAGCAGCTTTTTTGAATAAAAGCCGCTCGCGCTCAGGGCCTGTAGAAATCATTGTAACCTCTGTGCCGAGGTATTCTTCCACAAATTGAAGATAGCCCAGGAAGGTCTCCGGCAAATCGTCATAACTGGAAAAATTTCGCAAATCTGTCTTCCAACCACATAGCTGATGATATACAGGTTTTACAAGCGTATTAACTAAATCGTAAGGTATTTGTTGCGAAAGCACCCCATCCACCTCATATTCTGTGCAGGCTTCAATGGTTTCAAACTCATTCAAAATATCCGACTTTGTCATGGCAATTTGCGTTACTCCGTTCACCATGATGGCATACTTCAATGCCGGCAAGTCTATCCAGCCTGTTCTGCGTGGACGTCCGGTGGTGGCACCAAACTCCCCTCCTATTTTTCTGATTCGCTCGCCCAAATCATTATCGAGTTCGGTAGGAAACGGACCACTACCCACGCGTGTGCAGTATGCTTTGGCAATGCCAATTACCTCCTTAATTTTTCCGGGAGCAATTCCCAGGCCGTTGCAAGCACCGGATGAGATAGTGTTGCTGGATGTAACATACGGATAGGTGCCAAAATCAATGTCTAACATAGTGCCTTGTGCCCCCTCAGCCAAAATATTTTTTCCGGCCGACAGTGCATTATTCAAATAATATTCCGAGTCGATGAGATTAAGTGAACGAACAAAGTCAATAGCATCAAACCAAGTGTTCTCTAGTTCATTCAGTTCATATTCAAAATCATAAATCTTGAGTAAGTTGAGATGCTTCTCCTTGATTCGTCCATAGATATTTTTAAAATCGGGTGACAAAATATCCCCCACGCGTAATCCATTACGACCGGTTTTATCCATATAAGTGGGCGAAATTCCACGCAAGGTTGAGCCAATTTTTTCCTTCCCTTTTGCAGCTTCACTCGCAGCGTCCAGAATTTTGTGTGTTGGTAATATGAAGTGCGCTTTTTTTGAAATAAAAAGTCGCTTGTTCACCTCAATTCCCTTGGCTGCAAGATTTTCAATTTCTTTCTTTAAGGTAACCGGGTCAATTACAACACCGTTGCCGATTACGTTCATGGGACGCTCTTGCAATATTCCGGAAGGTACCGTATGCAGCACCGTTTTTTCGCCATTTATAACTAAGGTGTGGCCTGCATTGGGCCCTCCTTGAAAGCGAGCAATAACATCGTATTGCGGAGCCAGATAGTCAATGATTTTGCCTTTGCCTTCATCGCCCCATTGGAGGCCTAAAAGTATATCTACGTGCATGGTCGTGCTAAGTTGAATTTATAAGAATAACTACACAGTTTGTAAAAAAGCTATGGCGGAAGAAGCATCGCTATAAACAGGAAATACAGTTTCCAGCTTAGTCATTTGCAAAAGTTTCTTCATTTGGTCGGGCAACGAACATAGTGCCAATTCGCCCCCGGCATTGCGGGTTTTAGAAAGGGCCGTCATCAACATGCCAAGACCGGTGCTATTAATGAACTTCATAGCGGATAAATCAAAGAGGACCTTTTTGTTACCGGCTTCCAGATTCTGCTTTATCAAACCCAAAACCGGAGCGTTGGTATTTTCGCCCAGTAAATTTCCTTCTAAATAAATGATGAGGACTCCTTCTTTAACTTCGCTATTCATGTGTTTTGAATTATTTTATTGATAGATAATTATACGAGTTCTGCTTTAGCCTCCTTCTTAATGTCCAATTCTCGTTTCATTTGGCAATTGCCGCAAATGCCATACATATTTAAAGAATGGTGCGTGATTTTGAAATTCAACAAATCGCCCATCATACTTTTGATTTGCTGGATACGGGGGTCGCAAAATTCCACTACCTTTTTACAGTCTACACAAATGATGTGATCGTGTTGTTTGTAGCCGTAGCTCTTTTCAAACTGGGCCTGATTTTTACCGAACTGATGTTTTTTAACCAGATCACAACTAACCAGCAAATCGAGTGTGTTGTAAACAGTGGCACGGCTGACATTAAAGTTTTTTTTGCGCGATAAATCTTCAAAAAGACTCTCGGCATCAAAATGATCGTTTCGCTTGTAAATTTCTTCGAGAATGGTAAACCTTTCGGTGGTTCTGCGCAGCTCCTTGTTCTCCAGGTAAGCAGAGAAAATATTTTTTACCTCTTCGAAAGTTTCCTTGTTAAAAGCCACGGCCCGAAAATAAACCTAAAGATGATAATGCTGAAAAAGTATTCCACACTAATTCTGGTCTTCCGACTCGAATCTTTCCACTTCCAGAATGCCATCCAGGCCTGTTAGCCGCTCAATTAAATCCTCCAACTCCTTCGTATCGTGTACGTATATCATTATGCGCCCCTCAAACACTCCATCATTGCTATCAAAGGAAATGGAGCGCATATTCAGATTCATTTCACCGGTGATGATGTTAGTTATTTTGTTGACCAGCCCCACATCATCCAGTCCGGTGAGTTTTATGCCGGTAAGGAACGCAATTTCGTGTTGCTTGGTCCATTTAGTTTTAATAATCCGGTAGGCATACTTACTCATCAGTTGCACCGCATTAGGGCAATTTGTTCTATGAATCTTTATTCCCTCATTAATAGTCAAAAATCCAAACACATCATCGCCCGG
>CAYQRR010000377.1:0-2821 GCA_964419635.1 uncultured Chitinophaga sp.
GGTCAGAGGTATCTATTAAAACCTCCCCTACAGAAAAATATCCACCACCCGAAGCAGGAATAATGTTGTATAAACTGGC
Organism: uncultured Chitinophaga sp.; assembly: GCA_964419635.1. Lineage (GTDB taxonomy): Bacteria > Bacteroidota > Bacteroidia > Chitinophagales > LD1 > Bog-950. Next base: position 80 of record CAYQRR010000377.1, read on the forward strand.
TTTACTGAATGGTCCGATCTCGTTGTGAGTTTCCAAAAACCAAGTCCCTTCCGGAGCAAATCGGACAAAGGCCGGCGTCATCAGGGGTTTCCCGGGGGATATTTGCCAGTGAGAGTAGCCATTGACCATGAAGCCACTTCCAGGAATCTGGGCTATACCACCAATTGAAAAGGTATGTTCCGGGTTATGACCTCTACTCCAAAGTTTTGTGCCTTCGGCGTTTATCTTTTCGAGAAACACATTGTATTTCTGTGTATGTACGGGGCCTTCGGATTTGCCACAAAAAACAAATCCTCCATCGGTGGTTTGGATCGCATGCTGTGGGTAAAAGGACCACCCTTCAATATCCTCGTATTGATGCCATAAGACTAAGCCCTCCCGGTTGATTTTTAAATAAAATTGGTCACTGCCAGAACTGGGGGATTCGGTATACCCATACAGCAGGCACTGTCCGTCTGCCGTTTCGATGATTCCTGTTGCCCATGATCCTAAAGAATCGCCAACAGGTCTGTATTTTTTGTGCCACAACATATTGCCTGAAGCATCAAAGCGGGCTGCGCAGGCATGCGTATTTGACAGATAGTTTTGTGCTCCGGGGGGCCGGTAGTTCGCAGCAACAATACAGCCGCCGTCGGGTAGTGGCACAACTCCACGAAAGGTATTGAATGCCTGATCGCCGAAATCAATTGCCGTCAGCCAATATGCTTTTCCATTGTTGTCAGTCTTGATGAGCATTCCATCAAAATTGGTTCGGTCGCTGTAGCTATTGGTTTCTCCCGTTAAAAACACAGCACCATCTGAGGCTGTGGCAGCCGATATGCCAAAGTCAAAATTACTACCACCGAAACGCAAGATTTCTGAGGTATATGTATTGAACGTGTCCAACTCAAGCGGGAACAAAGTGGAGTAATTATGAAAACCTGTGGCAAGCGGATATGGACCTTGGTTGTTAAAATATGCCTGAGCGTCTACTTGGAAAAGACTGCTTGTGCCGGCATCCGGGATAGCCCCCGGCAAAGGACGGATGCGAAAACGAATCATGGTGGATGCTTCCGGGGCAATGTGTAGGTTTTCCATTGTTATTCTCAATGTGCCCAGAGTGTCAATACTTACGGAAGGGGACGTAATTGATGCAATTACTTGAAAGGAACGAATGTCCAGATTGGCGCTAAACGATAATATAAAATTGATGCTTTCCGCCTCAACAGACAAGGGATTTCTTGATCGTACCGTAAACTCAAGCCAGTTTGAATCCCGCACAAAGTTGTAGTATCCAAACCCAGCAGTAGCCTCGGCCACTTTATCAGGAACCCCGGTAGTATTTGGAACAAAGGCTGTAGCCACTTGCAATGCTTTATCGTCAGATCGCCAGGCATTTCGAAAAGCAATACTATGCAGGCCATTTTCGCCATTTCCGCAACCTTCAACCACCGCAACCGGATGACTCGGTGTAGGATAACCGGGGGCTTGCTCTAATTCTACTCTCCAGGTACGCCCGTCGGCAGGAAAAGTCAACGTTTGAGCAGGAGCACCTTCGGGTAATGTCAGGTATGTCCAATCAGAGTCCAGCAGGTCGTCCGACATAATTCGATACCGGGTTAAGGGAGCCCCCCCTTTTCCTGAGTTACGTAGATGAAATCGAACGGTCTCGTTTTCACAACGACCTTCAACCTCGAAACGCGGACCATTCCAAATCGGGGCACATTCCAATGGAAGTAATCGGGCGACTAATCCATGGGTAGCACCCAGCTGTACGTCACAGGCTAATTTGATTTTTAGTTCGATGGACTTCTGGCTAAGGCCGTACATGGGAGGGATGATAAAATCCAGACTATTACCAGACTGCATGTATGGCTCGGAACTGGAGACAAGGCTCAAGGCAGGGTCGAGTTCGAGGTTTAGCAATAAGTCCCCGGACTCGCCTATCCCATGATTTTTTACAGTGACAACGTATGTACTCGTAGAACAGCGCATCAGGTCGGGCTGTGTAATGCCTACCTCTGTATGCGGGCAGCCGCCATCGGTGGATTGCGCAATGAATGTGACGTGCGCTACTGGATTATTGGCATTGCTATTTACAATAATGGTAGGCAGGCAAATCTGCCATATTTGGGAGGGAAAAGGTGCGTGAGCGGTCAGCATGACCGTGCCGTCATCAACCAATAATGAGAACTTCCCTTGTTCATCAGTAACCAGAATTTGGTTCGTACTTCCGGAAACCGAAACAAACCAACCGGTTAAACGTGGTTCGAAAGGGCTGGCTTGGCAGTTGTTGTTAAGATCGGCCACAATTTGCCCCTCAATCCGCCAAGGAAGAATAGTATCACCGGCCTGGATATTTGCGAAAATCACAAGATAAAAGAGATGGTTCCGGAAAAAGCGGAGTAGTCGTTCCATACTGAGCAGATTCTGCTTTTGAAAATAATATACAAAGGAATGTAAAAGCAAACTGCCTGCACTGCTACAATTTGTGAGCGAGTCTTTTAAAAGGGTGAAGGCTTCTTTTCAATGTGCAGATGTGAACATTGCCGCTTAATACATAGCCCCCCAAAAGCCCGTGCAACAACGGCATATCGGAACTTACATATGAGCATGTTAGGAGGGAGGTGTGTCAAAAGAGGAAACGGAGATTTTTGCCCACAAATTATTCAAATTCAGCGCAGTGAAAAATTTTCGACGTCTCGCGCCTCCTTACCCTTATGACACAACTCCTGCTAGAAATGCCGCCACCCCTGCGCCTTC
>CAYQRR010000378.1:0-2819 GCA_964419635.1 uncultured Chitinophaga sp.
GCCTTCCTGCATCACAATAATTTCATCGGCATATTGTATGGTAGACAGGCGGTGCGCAATTACAATAGTAGTTCGGCCGCGCATGAGTTTGGTGAGGGCATCCTGCACCAGTTTTTCGGAGCCGGAATCGAGCGAAGAGGTTGCTTCATCCAAAATTAAAATGGGTGGATTGGCCAACACCGCTCGTGCTATCGTTAATCGCTGCCTTTCGCCACCACTCAGTTTATTGCCGCGGTCGCCAATAACGGTCTGGTAACCATCGCTCAGCTTAGAGATAAAATCATGGGCATTGGCTATGGTGGCAGCTTCTTTCACCTGCTCCATGGTTACGCCCTTCAATCCAAAAGCAATGTTGTTGAACACCGTATCGTTAAACAAAATAGCCTCCTGGCTTACCATGCCAAACAGGTTGCGCAGGTCGCTCAATTTGTAATCGCGCACGTCTACACCGTCTATGGTTATATGCCCGGAGCTTACATCGTAAAATCGCGGCAACAAATCCACCAGGGTTGTTTTTCCGGCACCGCTTTGCCCTACCAAAGCCACTAGTTTGCCTTTGGAAATAGTCAGGTTGATTCCTTCCAGAATTTTTTTGTCGTCAAAATTGTTGTATGAAAAACCGACCTGATGATATTCTATTTCGCGGGTAAAATTTTGAATGGCGCGGGCTTCCTGCTTTTCTTCTATTACTACGGGGGCATCCAGTATCTCAAAAATCCGCTGTGCCGATGCCAGCCCTTTGCGAATGTTGTAAAAGGCATTCGAAAATCCTTTGGCCGGGGGAATGAGCTGCGCAAACAGCACCATAAATCCAATGAAAGTTTCGGCCTGCAAGGTTTTTTTCTCCAGCACCAGGGTGCCCCCGTAATAGAGTACCGCGCACACCACACACATCGCCAGAAACTCGGTGAGGGGCGAGCTCAGCTCTCTGCGCGAGTTCATGCGCACGCTAATGCCGAATAGCTGGCGGTTGATTTTGCCAAACTGTTCGCGCATGTATTCTTCGGCATTAAAAGCATGAATAATACGTAAGCCTCCGAGCGTTTCGTCTACAATGGAAATTAGCCGGCCGCTGATGTCCTGCGCTTCGGCCGATTGGCGCTTGAGCGATTTGCCCACCCGGCCAATAATAAATCCTGTTACCAGCAGCATCACAAACACAAAGGCGGTGAGTTCGGCACTCCACATCAGCAAGGCTCCCAGATAAATAAAGATGGTGAGCGGCTCGCGGACGGTCACTTCCAAAAAGCTGATAATGCTGATTTCTACTTCGCGCACATCATCGCTGATGCGGGCTATGATGTCGCCTTTGCGTTCTTTGGAATAAAAGGAAAGCGGCAGCGAAAGTATTTTGGAATACACATCGCTGCGTATTTCGCGCACGGCACCGCTGCGGAGGGGCGCCAGAAAAAACAAAGCCAGAAACCGAAACAGATTTTTGAGGAAAAACAAGAGGGCTATCACCAAACAGAATTTGACCAGCGCTACCAGTTGTCCACTCTGGCTTATCTCCATGCTCAGGTAATATTTGAAATAGGCAAACAGGCTATCGGCTGTCCAGCTGAACTCCGGGGCCTCCATCACCATCGGTATTTTACCGAATAGCAATTGCATAAACGGCACAATCATCATCACCGAAAACAAAGAGAACGCCACGGTGAGCATGTTGAACAATACGTTCAGAATAGCAAAGCCGCGGTACTTGCGGATGTAAGAAAGGATGCGCCAAAGATTTTGCATGCGGGGTAAATATAAGTGGTAGGGCTTCGTGGCCAAGTAAAACGAACAATCAGCATGATTATTCTCATTGCAGAATATCGGATAGGAAATACGATAATTGGTACAAATAAACTTGCGCATGAAGTTGCTTTACTCCTTCGCCACCCTGCTGGCTGTTTTGTTACACGTGTCGTGCATCGGTCAAATTACCATTGACGAAAGCGATTTTGCCGATGCAGGAGATACCGCACGCCTCAGTGTATCTGCCATTGACTTTAATGTAGACTATGCCTATACCGATACGAATGCCGTTTGGGATTTTTCGGACCTCAACTGGCAAACACAACAGGTCAAAGAATTTCTGAACCCCTTGTTTATCAGCCCCGGCTATTCTCTGGTATTTGCCAATACACCCTTGACGCCTAACCGCTCCAACGTGGCCACAGCCGAGGGCAATCTGCTCACCGACATTCCGGTACTCAACAGTGTGTTTACCGAGTCATATAACTTTTACTATAAAACCAACAGCCTGTATCGGTGGCGTGGCATTGGTATGCGCGTGAGTGGTTTTCCCACTCCGGTGGGCATGAATCACTCCGATACCCTTTACCGGTTCCCCATGCACTATGGCGACAAAGACACGGCTCACTCCGATTATGATGTGGATGTGCCGCAATTGGGCAGCTATACCCATATGCAAGTGCGATATAACCAGGTGGATGGCTGGGGAACGCTCCTTACTCCGTTCGGTGCTTTTGAAGTGTTGCGGCAGGTGTCCGAAGTGCACGGGGCCGATTCGCTGTATATCGATACAGTGCAGTTTGGTATTAAAATAGACAATGCCGTAAACCGCGAATACAAGTGGATAGGCAAAGGACAAATGGTGCCTTTGTTGCAGATTAACACTACGCAAATTGCGATTGGTCCGTTTCCGGGCTTCGAGTTTGTCACGGAAATTCTCTATCGCGATAGTGTGCGCAATCTGCCTACCGGGGTGCCGGCCGAAACAGATTTCGCCCTGGGCCCGAATATCTTCCCGAACCCCTCCACCGGGACCGTGTTTGTAACCTTCAGCAGCGAACCTGAAGAGGCTTTGCTCA
>CAYQRR010000379.1:0-2816 GCA_964419635.1 uncultured Chitinophaga sp.
CCTCTTTTGCATATTTGGTGGTCGACTTATTCGTTCCAGATATCTTTCCGCACCAATTTAATTTCGTGACCGTAAAACATCCTGGCGGTTTTGGCAAACGCTTCCGTGTAATCGCTTAATAAAAATTCATCGTTTTTCAACCGACCTTCCGATAGAAGCCCTTCTTTTTCCAGAATCTTATTCAATTTATTGGCCACGATGTGTGTGGAATCAAAAAGCTTCACTTGTCCGCCATAAAACTCGTCTATTTCTTTTCGCACAATAATGTAATGCGTACACCCCAGAATCAGTGCATCAATATGACTCAAAGCCTCGTTTTGCAGATAATTGTGAATGAGGGCATGGCTGATATTGTTGTTATGAAAACCTTCTTCAATCATTGGAACCAGTAAAGGGGTCGCTAAAGGCGCATAGCGAATATCCGGCTTTCGCCTTTGTAGTTTTTCCTGATATACCCCCGAGGCTATAGTCGCTTTAGTAGCAATGAGCCCAACGTGGTGGATAGTATCATCCTCAACAATAGCCTCAATGATGGGATCAATCACACTAATGATAGGCACTACGCCCCGATACTTGTCGCGAAGAAATTCATACGCTGCCGAAGAAGCTGTATTGCACGCGATAACGACTGCTTTGCAGCCTTTATCGTGTATCAGATAATCGGTAATCTTCTCGGAATAGTGCCGAACGAGTTCTTTGGATTTATCGCCATAGGGCAAATGAGCCGTATCGCCAAAATAGATGAGTTGTTCGCGTGGCAAAACCCCGGAAATAGCATTGGCGACAGTTAAGCCGCCAATACCGGAATCAAATATGCCAATGGGTGCATTCATATATGCTCAAAAAAAAACGGCAAGTGAAACACTTGCCGGATTAATTGAAAGACTATTTAGGTGCAACAGGAGTAGTCGTTTTTACCACTCTTGTGATGCCGAGCTTTTTCATCACCAGATCCGTCACATCGCTGTTATCTTCCGGGTAATAGGCCACTGCACCCGATACAATATCAATCACATATGAGTATCCGTTTGCCTTTGCTACTTCTTTTACAGCCGCCAGATATTTATCATTGATTGGTTTCATTTTATCTACCTGTAGTTTCTGCAGGTCTTCATTCACTTTGTTTTCAAAAACCTGAATCCGCTCTTGTAATTGCTGCAACTCCTGAATTTTTGTTTCTAAGATAGCATCGGGCGTTCCGGGAGTTTGCGACAGACCTTGAAGTTCCTTTTGCTTTTTGTCATAATCGCCATACATACCTTCCAGCACTTTTGTATAGGATTCCTTTTGCTTGGTGACATCTGCATTCATGGCTTTGAACTCCGGCATAGCCTCCAACACGTCTAAAGAATTGATGTGACCTATTTTTTGTTGCGCGTTCACACTGCCTGTGAGGGCTACCAGCGCTACTAAGATTGCTACGATGTTCTTTTTCATTTACGTTGTTTTACTGTTTGTTTATTGATGTTTGAAATATACTAATTGATTCCCATTTTACGTTTTACCAGCGCTGTGATGTCGCCCGTTTCGGGATAGTACACCACTCCGCCTGCTGCAATATCAAAGATATAGGTGTAGTCGTTTTCTCTGGCTACCGCATTTACCATTTTCAGATACTTATCGTTCAGCGGTTTCATCATGCTGTTCTGCAATTTGCCAAGCCTTTCCGGAGCGCTTTCTTCATAAGTTAAAATATCCTGCTGCAACTTTGCCAGCTCTTTGGTTCGCTCTTCGTATACCGCTTCCATCATTCCTCCACTTAACTCCTGAAGTTCTTTGGTGCGCTTTTCATAATCGGCATACATGCCTTTTAGTGACGACTCAAACTCTTTTTGCTTCCGCTCTATCGAAGCTAACAAGGCCTTATATTCGGGCATAGCTTGCAGAATTTCTTCTGAATCTATATGCCCGTATTTCTGCTGCGCAGTAGCCTGACTACAAACAAAGAACGACAAAAACAGCACTACTACAATCCTCATGGGGTGTCAAAAATAAAATTTGGTGGCACACTTAAATCCAAGGGCGTTAGGCACCATTACTGGCCTGCCGGTTTTAAACTGATACCCAGGGCTGAAAGAATATCGTCACTCTTATTGAACTTGTCGCTGGCATACAGCATGGTCGGGCCACTGCTGCGGTCAAAGATGAAGTCGAGTGCTTTAGCCACCGCGTATTTCTGTATTTCGTTATACACCTTATCCTGAATGGGTTTAATGAATTCCTGACGCTTCTTGAACAACTCTCCGCTTGGGCCAAACTTGCCTTTCTGAAACTCTTTCACTTCTTTCTCTTTCGCTTCAATCTCTTTTATCTTTTGTTGTTTCATGGGCTCGGTCATAAGCACCTGCTCAGCCTGAAACTGCTTATACATCTCATCTACATTCTTCATTTTGCCTTCCACCTCTTTCTGCCAACCTTCTGCTACTTTATCCAACTGTTTCTGGGCTTCGGTGTAGGTAGGCATTTTGCTGAGAATGTATTCCATGTCTACATACGCAAATTTTTGCGCCTGTGTGGCTAAGGTCAAGCAGAACATGGCTGCTGCGATTGTGATTTTCTTTATCATACAATTTTGTTTTTCTGTAGTAGGACCAATAATACTGCCAAAGGATTACCCGTTTTCAAATTTTCACAAATGAATTTGCTTTACTGCGGTTCGCGACCCAGAATGATTCTGAATTTTCCATACTTGGCAAATACATTTTTACCGGCCGGTTCAGGACCAAATTTGTTTCTGTCGAATCCAAAACCATAATCAAATCCAAGTAAGCCAAACATAGGTAAAAACACACGCACACCCACTCCTACACTTCTTG
>CAYQRR010000380.1:0-2787 GCA_964419635.1 uncultured Chitinophaga sp.
GTTTACTGTTACTAACTGGCTTGCACAAGTTGTAGTGTTACAGGCTCCTTTCTTTAAGGTATAATATGTGGTATTCACGGTTGGGGATACAGTAATAGACGTACCGGCTCCAAGAACCGGAAGAGTAGATAAAGAAATAAAGTCTATATCCATCGTTACGCCCGAGGCGGTTGCCCAATCGTATCGCCAACCAAGAATATTACCCCCTGTAAGATAGTCGGGGTCTTGCCACATGTCTACAGATAAGGTTCTCCAGGTGTTATCGCTGATAAGTGTTCCAAACCCTGTTTCTCCTCCTACGGCAAAATTGTGAACTCCGTTATAAAAGAAAATTTCTACACCACCCGCTGTACCTGAGGTAACCCGGTAACGAATATTGATATATCTGTAAACACTAGGATCAAAAGACCCAAGTCCACCCATATCCAACATAGGATCATTGCTGGTTGAAGTAACATTTAAAATCCCACCGCTCACTGTGTTTACGGTGGTATTGGGTGTGCCAAATGGTTGAGTTATCCATTCCTGTGTGTAAGCATCGGTTGGGCAAGCGCCTTCATACCACACATCGTCTGCATCTGTGCCCAATGAACCACCAACGCTGTTCAACGTTGTAGCATCTCCTTGGCATAGAGTAGAAGTACCAGAAACTGACGAAGGGGCAACGGAACCTGTTACCACATTCACAGTTGCTGAAGCGCAAGTGGTTAAACCACAAGAACCTTTTTTAGCCGTAAAATAGGTAGTGTTAGATGTTGGAGAAACTGTTATAGATGGACCTGAACCAATCATTGGCTGACTGCCTAAGGCTATAAAATCTATTTCCATGTTTACCCCGCTTGCACCCGACCAATCAAAACGCCATCCGGTAATGTTCCCTATTGCAGTCCAATTGGCATTGCTGCCCATGTCAAGACTTAAAACTTGCCATTGGCCACCTGTCACCAACGATCCTGCAACCGCTCTGGCCTGTGCTGCTCCTGGATTGGATGCACTTAAAAAAAATATTTCAGCTGTTCCTGGTGTACCACTAATCACTCTATATCTTAAATTGATGTATCTATTTGTAGTTAAACTTCCGAAAGAACCAATATTATACATCTCCAACCAAGGATCACCACCGGAAGAAGTTACATTTAAAACACCATTTACCGAATTTACAGTTGTTTGGTTAGTCACATAATTTTGAATGGACCAGTGGTCGGTATAAATATCTGTGCCACAAGCACCAGAATACCAAACATCTACTGCATCGGTTCCTAAACTACCTCCGGCACTAGTCAAAGTTGTAGAACTACCATTGCAGATTACAGTAGCACCAGTTATTGAAGTTGGGGCGGTAGAGGTATTGCAGAAATGCAATTGTATGTTTGGCCTATTTGCGCTTCGAGTCCCGGTTCCTGTTGGGGCGGTGTTATCTGCGTTCCAATATTGATACGAGGTGGAGTTACCGGGCGAACTATACCTGAATTGCTTACCTGCGGAGCCTTCGTTACCTGTACCAGTGGCATTCGTTTCTACAATTACCTCCAGATTATCAGTGCCTCCGGTATAATTAAATGGCACATCAAGTGGAATTGTTAACCAACGCCCGGCAACAAACGAACTGGCGGGTATGGTTGTTGGTCCATATACTAATGTAGCACCGGAAATTTCTGTAGCATAGGTGGTATTTGCCGTCATGAGTGTTGCTCGCATTTTCATGTAAATACGCACATTAGTCGCTGCACCCGGAGTGCTAACACTGTTCAGGTAAAAACCTACACTTGTTATGTTACCCGTAGCCCCAATTTGCCCTGAAGTGTAGATCATTGCTGTACGCTCAAATCCAAAATAGGTGCCTAACGGATCGTTTACTGAACCTGTGTTTGTATTAGCTGTTGGAATTGTACGGGTTTGCCCGATTGCGGTTTCAGTAATGCCAAAGATTAGAAATGCTGCAAACAGCCCAATGACGAAGGGCCTATTAAAGGTAATTGCAGGTGTTGTGGTGTTAAGTTTTATCATACTAAATGCTGTAGTGTATTACCACGATGTAAACGAATTGTGGTTTTATTTAAAAGGCACCAAATATAAGCGGTAGTTAGCTGATTACATTTTCTCGTTTGCCGGCTTACTTTAAAGTCTAAAACACGTAAGTTACTGACATTAAATCAAAGTAACCGGCATCAACCTTAATGACGAATAAACATTACACTAAGGATAGGTATTGATGTCCTCCTGAGCATCATAAAATGATAGAAAGCCCACCGGAAAACAGATTTTGCAGACTATATGCTTTGCTTTTCTGCTCTGAAACACCCTTCCACATGTTCATCCACCATGCCCACCGTCTACATTAGGGCGTAGCAAGTGCTGGAGCCTCTGAATTTAATGCCGCGCTGTCCCATGTCTTGGCTCCTCTCATCGCAGATGTCTGTTTTGGAGGGCAGCGTTTTCAGATTCTTTGGACGATAGACAATAATACCGAGTGTAGAGCTCCTGGCTTAACAGTCAAATGAACCGGAGTGTTGTATCTCTGCTGCACAGGTGTGGTATTGGGCAGTGTAAAATTATTCGGCTGTTTCAAACAGGCTTTGTTAAGTGATGTATTTTTTCGAGTTCCGTCTTGCACATACCAACATCTTTTAAACAAAAAACGGCCAGACAATTGTCCGGCCGTTTTTGCAACAAATAGCAGTAGTAATTACTGAATCATCAGTTTATAAACCGACTGTTTTTTATCGTCAGTGATGGCCAGATTGTAAACTCCCTTTGCCATATTTTTCAGACCAATTTGCTGCATGT
>CAYQRR010000381.1:0-2780 GCA_964419635.1 uncultured Chitinophaga sp.
CACCATAGCCGAAAAAATGAGTGGCTCGTCAAAACGCTTCGGGGCCACGCTTACCTTTCAATTTCACATACTCTCCACTTTACTCACTTTTAAGCCGGGTCTGGTTACCGTCAACGTAAACGGTTCACTCAATACCGGTCCGCTCATGAACCTGGTAATTGCCAACGGCCGATATTTTGCCGGGGGGCTTTGTGTCTCTCCCGATTCAGATTTAGCTGATGGGCTTTTAAATGTGGTCAGCATTGGTAATGTGCAAACCTGGGACTATATCAGGAATCTCCCCAAACTTAAAGCAGGTCAAAAGATACAGCATCCCGAGGTTCTCTACCAAACTACAAGTGCCATTTCAGTTTCAGCTACACAACCCATGCCTGTGGATTTTGATGGTGAGTTAGCGGGTTACACCCCGCTAAATTTGTCAGTTAGGCCCGGTTCTATTCAGTTTATCGTGTAATTGGCTCTTATTTATTCCCTCCTTCGGAGGGATTCAGGGAGGTTCCTTCGGAGGGATTCAGGGAGGTTCCCCCGCTGTTCCAAGTCATCCGAAGGATGACTTAGAACACTGAAATAATCCGAAGTCTCCGACTTCGGTTACCCCGGCTATGCGCTTGCATGCTTTATTAAATAGTGTTTCTTTTATGGCATAAAACCACCTACCATGAAGCACAGTTTTACGTTATTCATTATTTTATCGTTTTACACTTTTTGCTATACGCAAAATTTAGTGCCTAATCCGAGTTTTGAGGAGTATGATACGTGTCCTGACTTTGCGGGACAAATTCATAGAGCTAATGGTTGGTACTCAGCTAAGCAAACTCCTGACTATTTTAATTCTTGCGCACCTGGGTTAAACTGGTGTACAATACCACTAAATTATTTCGGTCATTGTTTACCAGCCTCAGGTATTTCATACTCAGGCATCATAGCGAAATGGGGAGGGAATACTGACCTTACAAAGGAATATATCGGAGCGCAATTGTTAAGTCCTCTTCAGATAGGTGTTAAATATTATGCTTCTTTTAAAGTTCAGTTAGGAGGTGAAAGTTCATCAACATGCGGCATAAACAAACTCGGTATTCTATTTTCAACTACAGGTTACAATACAAACGCGCCAGCGCCTAGCTGTAACAATTGTGCTCAAATTTATAGTGATTCTATTGTTGCGGACACACTTAACTGGACAAGATTATCCGGCTCTTTTGTAGCTGATTCAGCGTACTCCTACATATGTATTGGCAGATTTAATTTCAATGCGTACACAGATTCAATTTTGCTCTCGGGAACTCAATGTGGAGCATACTACTATTTAGATGACGTATGTATTTCGTCAGACTCAGCATATTCGCAAAGTTACTCATACTCCGATATCGCAATCAACATTTCTGATATTGAAGTATTGATTTATCCTAACCCAGCTACCGATTTTTTAATTATGGAGTTTACAGATGCGAGGTTGCCTCTTAATCTTCATATTTATGACGAGCTTGGCAGAACTGTTTACATAAAAAGTGATGGTATAAGTTCAGTCGAACACGTGCCAATTGCAATGGTTGATAGCAATCTACTTTTTGCCACGATTACGTTTGAAGATAGTGTCCATACCCAGAAAATAATAAAACAAACACAATGAAAAATATAACAAGGATAATAGCGATAACTCTCTACTTTGCTCTAAGTGTGCAAGTAGTAAAATCTCAAAACACTGCTTGGTCAACTTCGGCTAATATTGGTATTGGAACTACTACTCCAACCCAAAAACTTCATATCTCTAATGGTGGCAGCATCCGCCTTGACGTAAGCGGTGCAGGCGAAAGTTATATGATAGGTGCCGATCCTGTGCTATGGCACAACGATGAGATTACAAATATTTTTGTAGGCGTGGGGATAGGAGCCAATTTAAACAACGCGGCTACCAGCAATACCTTTGTAGGTTGGCAAGCCGGTGAAGCCAACACCTCCGGCTCTACCAATACGTTTATAGGTGCTAACGCAGGCGAGTCGAATACCACCGGTGACGACAACACCTTCATTGGTCATATTGCTGGTAATGATAACACTACCGGTATGGATAATGTGTTTATTGGCCATCAGTCGGGCCCTGGTAACACCACCGGCAGCTTTAACCTTGCCTTTGGCTTTAATGCGGGTAGCGTAAACACCACGGGCAGTAATAATCTTTTTATAGGCAGAAGTGCCAATGTCAACACTTCTAACCTCACCAACGCCACCGCCATTGGCAGTTTTACCCGTGTAGATGCCAGCAACAGCATGGTACTGGGCAGCGTAAATGGTATCAATGGAGCTACTGCTAATACAAGAGTGGGCATAGGTACCACTGCGCCATCAACCGCTACTAAACTACACGTTGAAAACAATGCCGATAGGTGGATAGGCGCCTTTTTTTCTACTACGGGTGGCACAGGTTCATCAGCAATTGGTGCTGTTGGTGCATCAAGAGGCGCAACTCGTGCTAACATTGGAGTTATTGGAGAAGCTGCACATCCTGTTAGTTTCTTCTCTGTGCTAAATTTACTGGGTGTTTTCGGCCCTAAACATAACGTTGGTGTAGTGGGTCGCGCACAAGGGGCGTCTATAAATTTTGGCGGTATTTTCGAAGCTGAAGAATGTCCCTCAACGAGCCGAAACTATGGGATATATGCTGCTGCTAGGAGAATTTGCAACAATACTAGCTCTAATCAAGTTCCGAACAGTGCTGCGGGCTATTTTTCCTACCGGTGGGTGTCCCCACCCACCGTAGGTTTTAGTCATCATTGCCGCAT
>CAYQRR010000382.1:0-2775 GCA_964419635.1 uncultured Chitinophaga sp.
AGAAATGTCGAACCTAATTTTTTGCATAACCAAGACACTGATCCCATTACAGTATTTGGATATACTGATGGTTACTATTCGTTTATAGTTGGAGACAGTGGAGCTTACACGCCTAACAATAGTATTAGAACAGTAATTCAGATTGATACCTACAACTTTATTCGTCAGTTCTATGGGAATGACCATGCTCAATGGAATCTTGACTTTGTACGGGATTGTAAAACAACTATTGGACACGAATTTGGTCATTCTATTGGGATGTTACACCCTCAGGGCGGAACAACATCACGAACAATAATGAATGGTGGAAGCATAGACTCGACAACAGGAAGAATAATCTTGGCTGATTCGATTTATTCGCACAGCAGTAAGTCACAACTTAGTATAAAGGAGCACTAAAATGAACCCTCATTTTTTGAATTTCTATCAAAAACTCTTACTCATTCTTATCTTTTTAGCCATAACGTCACTTTTTGCATTCCCACTTATGGCGCATGGCAATGATGTTCAACTTCCCTACAATCCAACTCAGTGGGCACAAACCTATCTTCAAGATATTCCAGCATGCGGTGGAAATACTTTTGATCCAGACTCTGGGGCTTATAACACAACAAATATACATGGCTATCTTCCTGTGTTTGGCTATCCGCATCACTATGCTTTGATAAAAGGAGTAAATGATACGCTTCATGCTTTAATTGGCCTGTATTTTTTAGGCACTAAATATCTTCCGCTTGCCAACTGCGGACAATGGTTTGCGCCTCAGGTTTATTCACTCTCTGATTATGGTTCCGGTGGTCCTGCTTTTCGGGATTCCACACAGTTAAAATACCGTCTTCGCGGCTGGTACTCCAGTTTAGAAAAAGTAAAAGCAATTGATACTCTAAGATATCAAAATGGCGGAATCTATGCTCTGAAGCTGGATATCTGGAATTTACCTGAAGGGCAATTTCAATTTTGCATTCAACCTACCAACCACCTGCCTTCAGACTTTACAGCCATTACTAATGGCCAAATCATGCAATATTATCCTGCACGTGATTTAGCGGATAGCTGTAACGGTTATGAGGGTTGTTTTTGGAGAGCAGTTGAGGATACGGATTATACAGCAGCAGAAACTTGGGCAGATAAAATTTTGAATATCAATCCTACCTCCGTTCCGGGCTGGTGGTTGAAATCTTATAATGCTTGGAATAAACGCGATACGAGCGCTACGAAAGACGCGCTGGACAAAGCGATTACCTTTTTCGATGGTAATGATGATCCAGCTATGCCGAATCCCAATAAACGAGCGATTTCGATTTATGAAAGAGATTACCGTGTATGGATTAGAGAATCGTTGACAAGAAACCGCAATAGCTTCGGGCCGTAAGCAAGATAGAATAGTTATTCTCTGCTAAAATAAAGAAAGCGAGCCTTAAACTCGCTTTCTTTATTTTTATTTTGGTCTTTTTATCGGTCCCGGAGGCATGGTCGGATCTACAGGCGGAGATTTTTTGATTTCATCCAAGAGATATTTTATCGCGTAATCAAGCTGTTCATCAACCCCTTCCATCATCTGCTTGGGATGATTTTCAATCTCCACATCAGGATAAACTCCCGGCCCTTCAATCAGCCATTTTCCCTCACTGTCCCAATGACCAAACTCAGGCTGAGTAAATCCGCCGTTATCCACAAACGGTTTATCTCCGCGAATCCACACCCAGCCGCCCCAAGTTCTCTTGCCGACTAAGGGGCCAAGTTTCAATCGCTTAAATCCTTCAGACATGGTTTCACCGTCGGAAAAAGTTTCGCCGTTGCAGAGCGCAACCTTTGGTCCTAAGAAAGAAGTTTGCGGTTTGCGGTAAATCGCTCCGTTGCGCGGCGCGCCCCAGGCCCACGGGTGTCGCTCAAGCTCACCCAAAATCCATTCCGCGATATTTCCGCCATGATTATAGCGAACATCCATAATCAAACCTTTCCTGTCCATCTGTGGATAATACAGTCTCATCCATTGCTCAAGTCCGCCAAATCCCATATTCGGCAGATAAATATAGCAAAGCTGGTCGCCCGCTTTTTTCTTCACATAATCGAGCCGTGAATTAACCCAATTTAAGTATCTGAGGTCTCCTTCATCGCTGCGGGTTTCTACGATAATATCGCGTGCGCCATGAGTTTGAGGTTTGCTGTTTACAGAAAGAACGATCAGCTTATTTGCTTTGTTTTGCAAAAGTTCCAGATAGTTTTTCACTTTATTAACAGGAGTCTGATCAATCGCAACTATGTAATCTCCCTCTTTGACATTCAACCCCGCTTCAGCCAGCGGACTTGTGCGCTTTTTATCCCAACTGTCGGCACGGAGAATCTTTTCAATTTTGTAAAATCCGTTCGAAGTTTTGGAAACATCTATCCCCAAAAGCCCCACACCCACATTTTTCCCTCCTTGAATATCACCGCCGTAAACATAGGCATGTCCCGCATTAAGCTCGGAAATCATCTGACCAATTAAGTCCTGCAATTCCTCGCGCGTGCCGATATTAGGCAGCAGCGTTGCGTAATGCTGTTGCTGAGCTTTCCAGTCAATCCCGTGTAATCCCGGCTCATAAAAAAAATCGCGCTGCAGCCTCCATGCCTCATTAAAAATTTGCTTCCATTCAAGTCTTGGATCTACATCATAAACCCAATCCTCCAAATGCAGGCCTGCATCCTCATTTTTTTCTTTGTCATCTTTAGGAGCTTCCGTTTCACCTGCATCCATGATCACAAATCCACTCTGCTTTTTCACCGCAATTTTTT
>CAYQRR010000383.1:0-2768 GCA_964419635.1 uncultured Chitinophaga sp.
CTGTTTTTTTTCTGTTTGGACCGAGGCGGCTGCACAAGACATACATTTTAGTATGTTTTACGCTAGCCCACTGAACTTAAATCCCGGATTAACCGGTGCATTTGATGGCACTTACCGGGCAGCCGGTATATATAGAAATCAGTGGAGAAGTATTAGCACCCCCTTTGTTACTTACTCCGGGTCCTTTGATATTAAGTTGTTGCAGGGTAAACTCCCAAACGATATTTTTAGCGTTGGAGCTTTGTTTGCCGGTGACAGGAGCGGAGATGGTAAAATTACGATGAACAGTGCCATGGCCTCTGTGGCCTTTCATAAAGGGCTGGATAAAAACAAGAAGCATTTTATTGGATTGGGCGTTCAACTGGGCTACACTAGCAAGAGCTTAAAATGGCAGCAATTGGCTTTCCCGTCTCAGTTTAACGGTCAGGATTTTGATTTGACACAGAGCAATGGAGAAATTTTTAACCGACCTAACGTGGGCTATTTTGATATGCAGGCCGGAATCTTGCATCAATCTACCATTAAAGATTTTATGGGAATTATGACAGGCTTTACGGTGTATCACCTCGCACAACCCAGAGAATCTTTTTTGGGTGATAAAAGTGTAAAACTTCCCATGCGCTACGCTGCTCACCTGGGGCTTCGATTTAAGGTTACCAAGAATTTTTACATAGCACCAAACTTCATTTATCAGTATCAGAATAAAGCGCAGGAGATAAATTTCGGCAGTTCGTTTGAGTATCATGCTCCGCTGGGTAAAAGCGATTTTGTAGCCAGTTTGGGAGGTTGGTATCGCCTGAAGGATGCACCAATAATTACGGCCGGGATTGAATATTATCGTTTACGAGCTCAGTTTGCATATGATATCAATACCTCCACTTTGAAACCAGCCACAAATGGAAGAGGTGCTTTTGAAATTGCCATCATCTACACCGGATTTATTAAACCCAAGAAAGGGGTTTCTTATCCTGTGTTGGTTCCTTGCCCTATGATGTAAACATTGAATTCGCCATCTGATATTTTAAAATGAAATACATAGTGAAATTTAGTCAAATGACCTTAACGGTGTTGCTTTTAACCACCGTTCTGCCATGCAAAGCATCGGGTGATGAGAAGTTTAATAAGGCGAAATATCTAAAAGCGGCAGAGGCAGCATTCAAGGAAGGGAGCATTTTTTCGGCCACAGATTTGTATTTGAAAATCCTTGAAAATTCGCCCGGTGAAACTTCCATACTGCACAATTTAGCTCAATCCTATTTTCTGGCACGTGACTATGAAAATGCCGCTCTTTATTTTCAAAAATCCTATGAGTCTGATTCCGCAGGCAGAGCAATTGACCTGTATTATGCGGCTCTCAATACTAAAATGCAAGGCAAATATCAGGAAGCCATTCCATTATTTAACCGGTTTCAAAAAGTGTATAAGGAAGCTGATGCCTCCAAGTATAAGAAATGGGCCAGAACTGAAATTGATGGTTGCAACTTTGCTATTAAAGAAGCTAAACCTGACGCTTTCGTAAAGATTACTCATTTGGGTAAAGAAGTAAACTCCAATTATGCGGATATGGCACCAGCTTACCGTGATGGAGTCCTTTATTTTTCTTCTATACATGCTGATACAGTTCTATGGATGAAGCCGGATAAGAGTGATGCTAAGAAGGATGACTTGTTGATGAAAATGTATACCTCAAAGGTAGAGGGTGATGAATATGCTACAGCTGAACGGGTAAAGCAATTTCAACCCGAAGGCAAGCACATATCCAACAGTAGTTTTAATGAGGAGGGCAATCGTTTTTTTTATACTATCTGTGATGGTGCACTGCTCAATCCCGCATGTGCTATCTATATGAGCGAGTGGAAAGGCACTGATTGGACAGAAGGTAAAATGTTGAATGAGGAGATTAATTTAAAGGGTACCACTAATACACAGCCTTACTCCGCCAGGACGGCTACCGGAAACGAAGTGCTTTATTTTGTCTCTAACCGCGAAGGTGGCAGGGGGGGGAACGATATCTGGTATAGTGTGGTAACTAAGAAGGGAGAGTTTGGAACACCCCGTAACCTGGGATACAAGATAAACACGGATCGGGATGAGTTTACTCCTTTTTTTGATTCCAAATCCAATGCCTTGTTTTTCTCTTCCAATGGTTGGATAAATATGGGAGGTACTGATATTTTTAAATCAACTGCCGATGCGCAGGGCAAATTCAATACAAACCCTGAAAATCTTGGGGCACCGTTCAATTCTCCTTGTGACGATAATTATTACCGATACGGCAGAAATAGTGAACACGGTTATTTTGTTTCTAACCGGCCTGGAATTTTTTCGGTGAGAGGCAAGACCTGTTGCTTCGATATTTTCGAATACAATTATGACCGCAGAATTTTTGTTGCAGTAAAGGGTAGAGTAATCGATGACGCCACCAAACAATCTATAACCGGTGCTGCTGTCAATCTTTCGTTGCGGAGTGAAAATTTAAAGGAGCAGGATGTGATTATTAACACAGATAGTTCTCGAGGAGAAGTGCCTTATTTTTTTAATCTGAAAACCGAGAAACTGTATAAGCTTACTGCGAGTGCCTCGGGATATTTTGCAGCTTCTCAGTCTTTTAGCACGCAAGGACTTGCCAAGAGTGATACACTTACAGTGGATATCTATCTCAAAAAACTGGAGAAGGACAAAGCTTACCGCTTGAATAATATTTATTACGATTTTGATAAATCTGATTTGCGTAGCGAATCAAAGGCAACACTTGATACGCTATACAC
>CAYQRR010000384.1:0-658 GCA_964419635.1 uncultured Chitinophaga sp.
ACCATGCACATCCTTTACGTCCCCTACAATCGGACATATAGATTGTCCTAAAAAGGCACCAAGATTGATACCCATGTAAAAAATAGTAAAGGCGGTATCCAATTTGTTTTTCTCGTGCTTGGGATAGAGACTCCCAACCATACTAGAAATATTGGGTTTAAAAAAACCATTACCGAATATGAGGATGCCTAACGCGACCCACATAAGTATATCAGCTAATCCTTGATTCCCTTCAAATACACTCGCACTGCTAAAAAGAAAAAACTGACCAATAGCCATTAATAAGCCACCCAATAAAATACAATTACGATTTCCAAGGAAGCGGTCAGCGACAAATCCACCTAACATTGGAGTGAGGTAGCACAAACCAAGAAAACCTCCGTAGATCAAGGAGGCAGTTTCTTCTTTCATCATTAAGGAATTCACTAGGAAAAGTGTGAGAATGGCGCGCATCCCATAGAAGTTGAAGCGTTCCCACATTTCGGTGCCAAACAATACCCATAGTCCCTTGGGGTGGCCTTGTTTTGTTCTGGTCATTTTAGATTTCTTTGAGGGTTAGTTTTTTGTTCAATACAATAGACGAAGTAGGTAATTAATGTAAAATGAATTTGGCGAATATAGTAAAATCCGCTTACACCCTACAGATTCTCTAAAATAT
>CAYQRR010000384.1:668-2760 GCA_964419635.1 uncultured Chitinophaga sp.
GTTATTTTTGAATAAAGATGTAATCGGGTGTTTCCGCCATAAATACTGTGGTTTTTATTTGGATAAATCAATAAATCAAATGGTTTGTTGATTTTTATCAGGGCATCTGCCATTTCCATGGTGTTTTGCATGTGTACATTATCATCGGCGCTGCCATGAATAAGTAAGTATTTGCCCTTTAGTTGCTTAACGAAATTAATCGGTGAATTTTCATCGTAGCCCGATGGATTGTCCTGTGGCTTTTGCAAAAAACGTTCCGTATAAATATTATCGTAATAACGCCAATTTGTAACTGGTGCTACAGCAACGCCCAATTTGAAATAATCAGCACCTTTGGTCATGCAAAGTGAAGTCAAATAGCCGCCGTAGCTCCAGCCTTCAATGCCTATGCGGCTTTTGTTGACATAAGGCAAACTTCCCATATATTGCGCTACACCGATCTGATCGATGGTTTCCAATTTCCCCATTTGCTTATATGCACATTTCTTAAATTGTTCACCGCGACACGGTGTTCCTCTGTTATCCACTGAAATCACAATATATCCTTTGCTAGCCATGAGTCTTTGCCACATAAAATCATTTCCTTCCCAAGCGTTATTTACCGTTGCGTGTCCTGGTCCGCCATACACGAGCATTAATACCGGATAGAAATTCTTTTTCAATGAGTCAAACTCCGGAGGCAATATCCGGCAGGCTGGTAATGCTATTCCTTCAGTAGTCGTAAGGGTGAAGAATTCTTTTTTACCTAAATTATATTCTTGCAAACGTTTGATCAACGGTTCGTTGGTTTCCAGCACGCGTACTTGTTTTCCATCCGCCAAATGCAGGATCACACGATACGGAGTGTTCGCGTCTGAATAAGTATCGATAAAATATTTATTGCCTTCACTAAAGATAGGCTTGTGCGAACCTTTCTCTGGAGTGAGTAATTTTTTTCCAGTGCCATTCAAGCGTATACTGTACAAATGACGATCGCTGGTAGCCACCTCGGTAGACGTATAGAACAGTGTATTGGTCGACTCATCCATACCATGAAAAACGATGACTTCCCAATTGCCTTTGGTAATTTGCCGAATTTCTTTGCCCTCTAGCGAATAATGGTATAAATGTCTGTTGCCATCTTTACCGCTGCTCCAGATGAAGGTTTTGCGATCCTTTAAAAAATCCAGATGATCTTCGATGTCAATATATGTTGGACTTTGCTCAGCCAAGATCACTTGGCTAGCTCCCGTTTGTGCATCGGCGAGAAGCAGTTCAAGCTTGTTTTGCAGGCGATTCATTCTTTGCACAGATAAGCGCAGGGGATCTTTCGTCCATAGAATGCGTGGAATGTATTGATCGGTTTCTTTGCCCACATCCACCGTGGTTGTTTTCTTATCAGCTAACGAATACGTGTGAATAGAAACAATAGAGTTGTCTTCTCCAGCTTTTGGGTATTTAAATGTGTAACGCTCTGGATATAGACTGCCATACATGTCCATCGTGAATTCTTTCACGCGGCTTTCATCAAATTTATAATAAGCCAGTCGCGTACCATCTACATTCCATTCAAACGCGCGAGCGAATGAAAATTCTTCTTCGTAAACCCAATCGCACCAGCCATTGATAATAGCATTGCGTTTGCCATCATGTGTGATTTGGGTTTCTTCCTTGGTGCTAATCGTTGTCAGGAAAATATTATTATCGCGAACAAAGGCAACATATTTTCCGTCGGGAGAGAAAGTCGCAAATTGTTGTTTGCCATTTAAAGAAAGCGGAATTAATTTTTTTTTCGCCATGTCCCAAATAAAATAATTGGCTCTTTTGGAATGACGGTAAATGGGCTCAGATTCAGATGCAATGAGCACTTGCTGTTCATTTGCACTGAAACTGTAATCATCAACGATAATGTTTTTGCCTTCGTATGCTAGCTCACTGAATAGAAAAAGGGTTTGTTGTTCTTTCCCTTCTTTATAATCGTATTTAACCACTCCGGTTTTGGTATATGCTGTATAATGAAGTCCGTCTTTCATGGATTGTAATCCGCGCACCGTTCTAGCATAAAATAGATTATTACCCCAGATGTCTTCAATGGTTAGTGCTTTCGGTTGCT
>CAYQRR010000385.1:0-2740 GCA_964419635.1 uncultured Chitinophaga sp.
ATTACTCCATCCAAAGTAGTAGGGGGCTTTTTGTATGACACCGTTATGAATGTAGCGATGCCCGGCAGCAATTGGACGCAGATGCAGGATTCGCTTCCCGGCAAGACCAAGCCGTTCATGAAATTTCAGTTTGATATCCTATGGGGTGGTGGAACCGGAAATCATCAGGGCGCAGATTTGAGTCCGGTGGGAATTTGGCAGCCCGATACCATGAAGAATATCCTTGCGCACAACAGCAGCCGACATTTAATCTTGTTGGGAAATGGCTGTAATATGCTGTTGACGGATACTACAGCTAACATCGTGAGCATCCTCTTGAGCGAAATACGGACCTTGGTATATGAAATTAATAACGGACAATTAGCTGCTGGTAAGTTTTACTCCTCTTGTATTATGTTCAATATACGTGATCTTAGGCCCGGATTGGCGGTGAAAGCAGCACAATTGATTGATTCGCTACAGCCGCTGGTGGATGCCGGATACATTGTTTGGAAAAACCATACAGAGAAGGTGGATATATGGAAGACGCAACAGGCCTCGGCCCCAAACATTGTTACTTGTACTGATATGCCGAACTGGAACGGACAAACAGGAATTTCTACAGACCTACCGGATTCGGATACGCAGCTTTCAGGATTTACGATTTACCCAAATCCCGCAACCGATGCTGTTTACATACGTAGTTACTCCTTATTGGAGGATGAAATGCTGCACTTGTATGACATGAGCGGTCGGATGGTATTAGAAACAAAACTCTTGTCGCCTCTTCAGCAAGTCAGTTTAGCAACGCTGGATAAAGGAGTTTACTTCATCCGAATCAATAACCGGCTGCAAAAGATATTGGTGCAATAGTTTTTTATATTCATCATCAAATAGTTGCTATGAAAAAAACGATACTGGCTATTGCGATACTTTTAACTATCACAGCAGCGCACTCGCAAACCCCCACCTGGGCTAATCAAATTTCTTGTGTGCTCTATTCGCATTGCACCAGTTGCCACAATCCCAACGGGTTGGCTCCTTTTTCCTTGATGAGTTATACCGATGCCTACAACAAACGAATTGCCATTGTCAACTCGGTTTCATCCGGCAAAATGCCGCCATATCTACCGGATTTATCTTACTCGCGCTTTGCGCATGAGCGCGTGCTTAGCAGCGAGGAAATTACCCTGATTAGTGCATGGGTAAGCGGGGGAGCACCTTCTGGCGATACTGCTCAAGCGCCTGCAACACCCGTTTACTCCACCGCAGAGGAAATCACCAATCCGGATTTAGTAGGTCGCATGCCCACCTTTACGGTTCCTAACACCGGGGGCGATTTGTATCAGGCATTTATAGTTACCAACCCGAGCCCAACGGTGCAATACATCACCGAAATGGAAATTGTGCCCGGCAATAGAAATATTGTGCACCATGTACTCGTGTTTCAGGATACCACCAATGTTCCGGTAGCAAACGACAGCGCGTATGCCGGCCCGGGGTATGTTTCTTTTGGTGGCATTGGCAGCAACAAGGCACAACTCATCAGTGCCTGGGTGCCCGGAGCCGGAGTTTATAGCCTGCCATCAGGCATGGGAATCAGGCTGGCAGCAGGAGCTCGAATTGTGATTCAGGTGCATTACCCCGTAGGTTCCGGAGGACAAGTAGACTCTACCAAGCTGAACATTAAATTTAGTCCTACGACCTTGCGCAACGTGAGTATTGCACCGGTTTTAAACTCGGGCAACATTACCAATGGCCCTTTTGTGATTCCGGCCAATTCGGTGAAAACATTTTATTCGCAATATACCGTTCCGGCCAATGTAACTGTAGTGTCAGTAGCTCCACACGCGCATTTAATCAATACAAAATTTGAAGTGTTTGGTGTAACACCGGCTAACGACACGCTTCGATTTATACGTATCAACGATTGGGATTTTCATTGGCAAGGCGCTCAAAATTTTCAGAAGCCGATTAAAGTGCCCACCGGAACGGTGCTCCACGGCATTGCGGTGTATGATAATACCCCCAACAATCCGCACCACCCCAACCCGTCCAATCCTCAGTTAGTTACTCAGGGGGAAGCTACCAGTGACGAAATGATGCTTATCTATTTCGGTTATTTGCTTTACCAAAATGGAGACGAAAACATCATTGTAGACACCTCTTCGCACTTGGCGCACTACCTGGATTGCGAACCGGAAGCTTTGGTAAGTGGATTGAATGATGCCGTTTAGGATGTGACCCGGTTGTCTGTTGCTCCCAATCCATTTGAGGAGGCTTTAGTATGCACCATCAGTGATTTGCATCCGGGCAGTGTGGTGGAAGTTTTTGATATGCTGGGCAGAAAGATATTTGAGAAAAGAATGGAGACCACGTCACTCAACATAGAAACGAACGACTGGAAGTCGGGTGTTTACATCCTAAAATATGGTCGCGAGGTGCGGAGGGTTGTGAAGAAGTAAAAGTACATGGCCAAGGTATTTTTTACTTTATCAATTGCTATTACTTTTTGTACTTGCGTTATTGCGCAAAGCACGAACACCAATATCAGCAATGGCGTTGCATTTGATGGTGAGCCTTACATTGTGGTCAATCCGGTCAATTCTCAAAACTTAGTTGCTGCCTGGATGGGCCTTAAGCTAAGTAACGGAATGTTTAAAATTGCCATTAAAACCCGCGCCAGTTTTGATGCGGGTAATACCTGGAGCACGACCATTGCACTTCCTCATATGGGAACAGCCTATGGCTCAGCCGACCC
>CAYQRR010000386.1:0-2723 GCA_964419635.1 uncultured Chitinophaga sp.
TTGACATGGAGAGATGCAGAAATTCATTACACAGACGAAGGCAAAGGTATGCCACTCCTGATGATTCATGGTTTGGGTGGCTCTCATCGTAATTTTCAGAAACTGGCGGAAGAAATGAAGGGCCAATACCGCGTTATTCGGGTAGACCTTCCGGGATTTGGCATGAGCGATTTTCCGGCAGGCGAAATCACCGATTTACCGGGCGTGTATCGGGATTTTTTTGTGTTTTTTCTGGATACGCTCCATATCGATTCTATGCACCTGATGGGAAATAGCTTGGGAGGGATGATGGCTTGGAATATTGCAGTTGCTCAACCCGAAAAAGTAAAAACGCTAACACTACTGGCCAGCGCAGGTTATGAGTTGGATAAAATAGCAAAAGTAGCGGCCCGTTTTACCCGCTTTAAGTTTTTGGAACCGATTTTAGAAAAGGGAATTCCTATGGCAGTTTCAGAGGCAAACGCTGACAGAATTTATGCCGACAAAACAAAAGTAGATCACAAAGAGGTATACAACAACAATGTTTTCTGGAACAGAGAAGGAAATGTGCAGGCGCTCATGAGACTAACCAGCAGCGGTCAATACCCGGATTCTTCGCTAATTAAAACGGTTCAATGCCCTACACTCGTAATTTGGGGTAAGGAAGATGAGATTGTGCCTTACTACCATGCCGAAAAATTTATTCGTGATATTCCAAATAGCAAGCTGGTCACCTATTCACCCTGTGGACACGTTCCTATGATTGAGAAAACAGAAGAGGTGAAGCGCGATTTTGAGGCCTTTGTGAAAGAAGTGGAATTAGCGGCAACAGGGGATACAACAGCGCTCACAAACTAAGCTATCGTTTCGGGCAACGCTTGCATCGCTTGCCTTCTTTATAATTTTTGCAACACTTCTCTTTTTTGGTTAAAGCCATTTTGCTCCAAAGTAGTTTGACTACACAAGCACCATTGCAGATTAGTTTGATATCCTCTTTCATTCTCAAAACGAGTTAAATTGCTGTTGCTTGATTTTCTCATTCAACTGAATACCCACAGTTACATAAAACGTAATTGGCTCAGCAGGAATAATTCCGGGTCCCGGATAGCTTATTGCTCTGCGTGTAAAATACTGATTGTTCGTAAAATTATTCACTCCCGCACTTAGCTGCACACATTTTATAGCATACTTCGCACTCCAGTCAAGCACATAGTAGGCAGGTATAGCACCGTTTACAGCGGTGGGCGTAAACTCTGCATTTGTTGCTTCTGTGTATTGCTTGCTAGTAAAGGAGCCTTGCAACGTGGTGCTGAATTTTTTGAAGCGATAGGTGATACCGCTTCTAAGCGTGATTTGCGGGGCAAACTCTAATTGATTTCCTAACACGTTACTGTAAGGCGACTTTACGTAGATGGCATTTGTATATCCAGTGCTCACAAAGAGTGATAAGTTTCCGGCACGCTTCGAAATTTTTGCAGCTGCCAATAAATCTACCTCTGCATACAGTTCTGCACCTAAACCACGAGATGTTCCAATATTAGTGGTGTAACGAAAAATATTATAAGCACTGTCTACCACCTGAATCTGGCCGATTCGATTATTGTATTGCAGCCAGTAACCGCTTACATCAAAACTGAACCACTCACCAATTTCTCCACGATATCCCAAATCAAGATTGAATCCGTTTTCATCTTTCAAATCAGGATTGATGATTTGGCTGGTGCGTATTACGCGCATATCCGTGAATGTAATCCCACGATAGTTTTGCGAAAAGTTAGCATAGAGTTCGGTGCCTTTCCAAATATTACAGCTCACACCTAAACCAAGCAGTACGAAGTTTCTGCTAAAGTTGCGTGACTCATCATTTTTTGGCGTGGAGACAATTTCATTCTGCACTTGCCTGTAAAAACCGTTGGCTTTGGTCTGAATGTGTTCATAGCGAATACCTGGTGTAATTTTTACACGATTTGCAATGTTGAATACATTCTCGGCAAACAAGGCCACATTCAGCCCCGGAAATTTGTAATCGCTGCTTTGTAAGCTATCGGCAGCAAAAGTAAAATCAGCATCGCTGCCGCTATCAGCAAATCCCTGCTGCTTGTGGGTTGCACCGGTATAAAAACGTGCGCCCACCAAAAGAGAACTCAAGCTTTTCTGTATGTAATACTTCCACAAGTAACGTGCTTCGGCACCCAGATTCCTGTATTTATCCATAATCAAATCTCGGTTCTTGCTTTCATCGTCTACACGGTTTGCGGGGCCAAGAAAACCTACCGCATTGCGTGAACCTAAAAAACCCCATACACGCATGTTCACTTGATGAAAGGCATTGTATTTATAATTGGCGGAAAGTGCTAGGATGTTCCATTGCGTAGAAAACCAATTGCGGTTTCGCAATGATATTTTTGCATTGTTATTGAACTGTGCATCCGTTAGGCCACCACTTTGCTGAGCCGTGTATTGACTAAAAGTGTATTCAGCACGTAAGGAAAGTTTTTCGCTGCACTGATAGCCGATACTGGCAAATGCGTTTTGTAAATTATAAGCACCATTCGGTCGCCAGCTTTCGCCTTGTTTGTAATTGTAATAGCCGTAATAATTAAAACACTTCACTGTTCCGCCAATACTGTTGAAAGTACTCACCAATTTATAAGCGCCCGCAGTAGTGTAAGAAGTCCATTCAATCTTTTTGTCGGTTGGTGCTCGTTGCAATACATAATTCAACATGCCGCCAAACTGTGGTC
>CAYQRR010000387.1:0-2716 GCA_964419635.1 uncultured Chitinophaga sp.
AGCGCGCGATGCAAGTGGAAATGCCGCACAATGCGGATTTGAAGTAGTGGTGATGGAAGATGCGGTTCCTAGTATTGTTACTGCCCCTCAAAAACTTTCTAAGCACTTAAATTTGGGAACCGACAGTATTAACTACGAACATAAAGTGGATGTCAATAACTGTTTTCTCACCATCTTAATCTACGATGATGGCGAAGAAGATAATGATTCGGTTTCTATCATCTTTAACGGGTCGGTGATTGTAAACCGAGATATGATTCGACTCAAAGAAAATGGAGCCATTAAGCGAGAGTTGGTGTTGGGCAGCAGCATGCAAAATTACCTCATAGCAAAAGCCTGGAACACGGGCCGATATGGCTCCAATACACTTCGAATTGATGTGTATGAAGGGCACATCGAAAACGAAAAGAAAGAACTGAAAAATAAGAAGCCTGTGATTTCAAAAATCCTGCACTCCAGACCGGGTATAGCTGGGGGGGTACTTTTGAATTGTAAGCAGTAGGTGCCGGTTGATAAAAATCATTCTTTGACCTGTCTGAAATTGCTTTAGGTTTACTTCTGTAATTAATGATTCAACCCATACGTTATGCCACATTATTGCAAGCGCGGTATAGTCCCTCATAAGCGACATACACAATTCAGAAAACCGGATGGATCTCTCTACAGCGAAGAGTTGGTATCCACGGAGGGGTTTCATAGTGTTTATTCACTCATTTACCATTTATACCCTCCCACCTTAGTTACAAAGATTGACGCCCCGCTGGATGTGAATCCAAAAGTGAGCAGCAAAAACAATATGCAAAATCGTTGTTACAAAGGATTTAATGTAAAACCAGTAGCTGATTTTTTAAAATCAAGGATTCCGGTCTTGGTGAATAGTGATGTGCATGTTGTGCTTGCCGCCCCCCAACAATCCACTAAGGATTATTTTTATAAAAATAGCGATGCTGATGAAGTGATTTTTGTCCATGAAGGCACAGGTACCCTGAAATCGATCTTTGGCGAATTAAAGTTTAGTTATGGCGACTATGTGGTTATCCCCAGGGGCACTATTTATCAAATTGTCTTCGACACGGACAAAAACCGGCTGTTGATTGTAGAAAGTTTTTCGCCCATTCAATACCCTAAGCGCTACAAAAATGAATATGGGCAATTGTTGGAGCATGCTCCATTTTGTGAACGCGATATACGGGAACCTGACAATTTAACTTGCGTAGACGAGAAAGGCGATTTTCTGGTTTACATCAAGAAACAAGGCTTTCTGTATCCTTATCATTATGCTACCCACCCATTCGATGCAGTAGGATGGGATGGCAATCATTACCCGTATATTTTTTCCATACATGATTTTGAACCAATTACCGGACGGGTTCATCAGCCACCTCCGGTTCATCAAACTTTTGAGGCGCACAACTTTGTTATCTGCTCCTTTGTTCCTCGCAAATACGATTATCACCCGGATGCTATCCCGGCTCCATACCATCATAGCAACGTAGATAGCGATGAGGTACTCTATTATGTAGATGGTGATTTTATGAGCAGAAAACATGTGGAGCGAGGCATGATTACACTTCATCCCATTGGTATTCCGCACGGTCCGCATCCGGGCACGGTAGAAAAAAGCATTGGAAAAGAAGAAACCAGAGAACTTGCAGTAATGGTGGATACCTTTAAACCACTTTGGATTACCGAAGAGGCTCTGGGAATTGAGGACCCATCCTATTTTCGCTCTTGGGTAGAGTAATGAAATGCAATTGGATTATTTAAAAAATGTAAACATTATAAAAACGATGGAAACAGATACACTGGAAAAACAAAAAACAAGTGATGCCGCAGATTTTTTACCACTCAATGGCACCGACCACATAGAATTTTATGTAGGGAATGCTAAGCAGTCTGCTTATTATTATCAATCGGCATGGGGCTATGATTTAATTGCCTATGCCGGCCCCGAAACCGGGGTGCGCGGTCGTGCAAGTTATGTCTTACAACAAGGTAAAATACGATTGGTGCTTACCACTGCCATGTCGCCCGATAGTGAAATTTCAAAACACGTGTTGCAGCACGGTGATGGCGTAAAAGTGCTGGCTCTTTGGGTGGATGATGCCCGTGCAAGTTTTGAAGCTACTACACAGCGTGGGGCCAAAGCGGTAATGGAACCTACCGTGCTAAGGGATGAGTTTGGACAAGCAGTAGTCAGTGCGATTCAAACCTATGGTGAAACCATTCACAAGTTTGTGGAGCGGAAAAACTATACCGGAAGTTTTCTGCCTGGTTATCTACCTAAAAAATCTTTGTTTACGGTAAAAGGAGTGGGTTTAAAACATGTAGATCACTGTGTGGGCAATGTGGAATTGGGCCGCATGAACGAATGGGTGAAATTTTACGAAGATGTAATGGGATTCAAATTGTTGCTCACCTTTGATGACAAGGACATTTCTACTGAGTATTCCGCCTTGATGAGTAAGGTGGTTTCAAACGGAAATGGATACATCAAGTTCCCTATTAACGAGCCGGCCGATGGCAAAAAGAAAAGTCAGATAGAAGAATACATTGAGTTTTATAAGGGCGCGGGATGCCAGCATATCGCTGTTGCTACCGATGATATTATAGCTACTGTTACCGAATTGCGAAATCGTGGTGTAGAGTTTCTGTACGTGCCTGATAATTACTACGATGAAGTGTGGGATAGAGTAGGGAAAATTAACGAAGATGT
>CAYQRR010000388.1:0-2700 GCA_964419635.1 uncultured Chitinophaga sp.
AGCAAAACGAAATTTCTATTAGAGCTACTGCTGCAGCGTTTGAAAGCTACCGGCTATATGATTATGTGTTGCAATCGTACGACAGAGGAAGTAAAATAGTTAAAGACAATTATTACTTCAGTTTCGAAATGGCCGGTGCCGCTTTAAACAAAGGCGATGCCACCACAGCGGTAAAATACTTTTTAGACTACATAGAAAAGTATCCGCAGAATGTGCAATTGGTAAAAAACATCATACAAAGTTCGGCACAGCAGGAAAAACTGCTTCAGGAAATGGAAGGTCAGTTATATGTAAAAGTTCAAAAATTTTCGGCTGCGGACGAATACATCGATTTACTCACCTGGGTGTATATTCAAAACAAAGATTTTGAGGGAGCGCTTGTGCAGATGAAAGCATTGGATAAACGAAAAAATGAAAACGGTTCGCGCGTAATGAATATTGCGCGCATGGCTTTAACGGAAGGATTTTATGATGATGCCATAGCTGGTTTAGAATATGTAGTGAATAAAGGAAACAGTGGTAGTCTTTATTTTCAGGCGCGCACCGAACTACTCAACTGCCGAAAAGAAAAAGTGCAGAAAAAACTGAACTACACCCAGCAGGATTTAGAAGGATTAAAAAACGACTATCTCAGTTTTATCAACGAAAATGGACGCAATTTCAGAATGGCACAGAGCATGAAAGAGTTGGCCGATCTGGAAGGGTTTTATCTGTACGATGTAAAAAGCGCTATGG
Source organism: uncultured Chitinophaga sp. (assembly GCA_964419635.1). GTDB lineage: Bacteria > Bacteroidota > Bacteroidia > Chitinophagales > LD1 > Bog-950. Next base: position 736 of record CAYQRR010000388.1, read on the forward strand.
ATTTATGCAATGAGTTAATAGCCATGGGAGGCGTAAGTCAAGCCATAAAAAATCAAACCAAATTATCGCTAGGCGATTTTTATCTTATAGCGGGCGATGTGTGGGAATCTACGTTGCTGTATGCACAGGTAGATAAAGATGAAAAAGACTCACCGCTGGGCGAAGAGGCAAGATTCAGAAATGCAAAACTGGCCTACTACAAGGGAGATTTTGAATGGGCACAAACGCAATTAGAGGCTTTAAAAAGCTCTACCTCTGAACTTATATCAAATGACGCTATCAACCTGTCGGTCTTTATCATTGATAATCTGGGTATGGATACTGTGGAAACACCGATGCAAATGTATGCTCAGGCAGAATTGCTGCTTTATCAAAACAAACCGGATGAGGCACGTGGAACATTAGACACTATTGTTTATCTATTTCCCGGTCATGCTTTGTATGATGATATAGAATACGCCAAAGCACAACTATATTTAAAAAAGAAAGAAGTAGAGAAAGCGGTGCCCCTGTTAGAAGACATTATTAAAAACTACAAAACAGACCTTAAAGGAGACGATGCTACATTTCTGCTGGCAGAAATCAACGAACAATATCTGGGGAATAAAGAAAAGGCAAAAGAACTGTATCAAACTATTATTACTGATTATAACAGTTCCTTGCTAGTGATAGAAGCGCGCAAAAGATTCAGAACACTGCGAGGTGACAAGGTGAGCGATTAAGACCAAGAACAGGCAAGAGACCGCTAACAAAAAGACCAGCCCAACAATGATTATTTACAACGTCACCATTAAAATAGACCTCGATGTACACGACCTGTGGCTTCGCTGGATGAAAGAAGAACATATAGCGCGCGTACTGGAAACAGGTTGTTTTGATGACGCCAAAATATTTCGGGTGCTTGAAGAAAACACCACCGATGGCATCACTTATGCGATTCAATATAAAACAGACAGCATGGGTCGCTATTTTGATTATAAATCGCAGCACGCACCCCGTCTCCAAAAAGAAGGAGCCGAAATGTTTCCCGGAAAATTCAGTGCCTTCAGAACCATCCTCAAAGAAGTCTGATATAGACTTCAAAAAATCGCCCTAAGGCTATTCGCATTTTCTTTTTGGGCACGGCACATTATCGTATGTTTACATACACTTAATGCAGCTATGAAAAAAATCTTCCTATCCCTGTGGGCGATTGCGTGTTTTTTATTGACGCAAGCGCAGCAAATTACCTTCCGCACCAGTTACGATATTGCCGCGCTCGATATTCCCGGCAACATTATTCAGGCTCCGGATCGCAATTATGTTTTAGCGGGAACCAACACCAGCTTTATTCCTCTCTATGGCAATGTTACCAAATTAGACACCATTGGTAATGTGTTGTGGAGCAAAGGATATTCGGGTGGTTCCATTGCTACCGACATTTGGGATATTAAAAATGTGTCAACAGGCGGATTTATTACAGCTGGTTCCAGCGGCAGCGGACTCATGCTGATGAAACTGGATGCCAACGGAAATGTGACCTGGAGCAACCGCTACCGAGTAGCATCCGGCACAGACGAATATGCCTCGCGGGTTATTGAAACAAGTGACGGAGGGTTTGTGGCGGCAGGGTATATCTACGGAGCCGACCCCGATGGTGCAGGCGCATTAGCACGACAAGATTCGGCCAACTTTTTTTGCATGAAGGTGAATAGTGCCGGTACTTTGCAGTGGGCTAAAGTGTTTTTTTATACCACGGCTTATATCAACGATCATGTTTTAAATGATGTAGCCGAAGTAAGCGATGGCTATATTTTTGGCGGATATGCCAGCGAAGTAGCCACCGATGACGGCAGCGATGCGGTATTGCTGAAAACGGATGTGAATGGCAATTTGCAGTGGATGAAAAAGTGGGGCAGTGGCAGCAACAGTGAGGAAGTAACTTCTTTGGTGGCCCTCAGCGGAACCGAAGTGATGGTTAACGGA
>CAYQRR010000389.1:0-2700 GCA_964419635.1 uncultured Chitinophaga sp.
AAACTGATAAAACATACACCGGAAGCGAAATGGGCTGTATTCAAATTAGCGGAACCACTAATGATGTAGCCGGACAATACAAATTAGCACTTAATCTAACTGCTTGGATCAATGGTCTTTCCACTGGTATCCCTGTATCTGCATCCTTAGCTTCGCAGGCCGGTATCAGTCTTTATCTTCGTGTAAAGGATAACGGATCTTCTAATTGCCCGGATGTAGACACTGCAGCAGCAGCAAATAACCAGACGGCTACTACCGGTTGTCCGGTGGGTATTAATGAGGTTAACAATGGTTTGACTGCTATCTCTATTCTTCCCAATCCAATGAGCAGCGATGCAAAAGTTACTTTCCTTGCTGAAAAATCCGGTTTGTATTTTATAACTGTAACAGATTTGAATGGTGCTGTAGTTACAAAATCTGAAATGAATGTGAATCAGGGAACGAATGAAACTTTGATTAACAGAAGAAACTTGAATGCCGGAATTTACTTCTTGGGACTATCGGATGGTAATACGACCGTAACTAAACGCTTTACAGTTATAGACTAATTGCTATTTCTTAATTCGATATAAGCCCCACTGGTTATTCGGTGGGGTTTATTTTTTGTATAACCACCAGCTTAAAAAATCGGTGTCGGCAAAATCAAAAGTGGTTAAATTTTCTTCCATTTTTTTCCGTGAAAGAGCTGCACGGCTGGCCGTGCCAGTGAGTATGTTTTGTAGAAGTTTGAAAAATCTGTTACTGTCTTCCGTCGGAAATTTGTTTGCAATCGCAAAAGTTCTTGACATGGTAATGAGCCGAGTAGTTAAGGAATTGTTTCCCAACTCGTGGTGCAGGAGCACGTTCAGAATATAAGCACTCAGCTGCAAATCTTTTCTTACAGCAGCCCGTTTCTCATGAATGATAAAATTTATTCGGTCCAGGGCTTCATCATATTTGCCTAAGCCGAAATAACATACAGCGGCAAAATATTTCATGGTTACTTCAAACTCGGCCCGTACCGGTTTGTTTTTTACAATTTCTACGAGTCTTTTTTCGCATTCAATTCCTTCTTCAAAATCACGTGTTCCTCCACATGCTATCATTTTCTTTTCAGCCATTTGAATTGCTATTTCAAAACGCTGGCTATCGCTTAGTTTTATAGATTCTTTATGCAGCAAGGATTCCCCAATTTCAATGTATTTTTTTGCTTCCTCGTACCGATAAGTTGAAATGCATCGGTTGCCCAATGAATTGAGTGTTACAAAGTAATTGTAAGGTGTTATTTTCTTGCGAGTCGGGTTATCGTCAAACAGTTTAAGCATTTCTTTTGCGCATTGATAGGCCTTTTCTCCATTTCCTGTTTTCAGGTAACATTTCAGCAGGATCTCGTATCGATGTAAACTGGCCATGAAAGATTTCGGCTTACTCGCATCTCTGAGTAGTGAATCATTCATTAACTCCTGCATTTGTTTCCGAGATTCATTTCGGGTATAACCTTCAATCTGTGTAATGCTGAGGGACTGTGCCTGCAAAAAACGGTAATCGCATAGGTTCTGATATTTGGCAAGTTCTTCGGTTTCTGAATCTAGTTTCTGCTTGGCTGCTGATAGCATTTCGGTGTATTGTCCTTTTCGAATCAGTATTTGATAATCGAGCTGTAAACCATATAAATAGGTGAGCGAAGCTTCTACTTCCTTCGATTTCTCTATCAGATTTTTGAGCACACGGTGAGCGGAATCGTATAGCTGTTTTTTAATCAGCATTTGAGCTTCTATGAGCAGATGCAGTCTTTCAATATCGGTGTCGCTATCGCTGTGGTAGTTGCGCAGCGCTCGAATAATCATTTTTTGGAGATAAAGCTTGGTGACATTGAGCTGTGATAGAAATTTTTCTCCTGCAAATGTTTTTCTGATCTGTTTTTCATCGTATTGTTCCATGGCATCCAGACAGTTGAATAGTCGCAAGTAATTCCCTTCCCCCTTTTTACTGTTGATGGATGCAAATTTTTTGAAGTAGCCTTTTTCGTTTTTGTTGAGGCTTTTTACCAGTAGGAAGAGTTCATTGGAATTTTTCATTCGCACGTATTTGCCTCAATATTAACAGCCTTAGAGCATGTTTAATGCATGCTGTTTTTTGTCGGATTTTATGTTTTTGATTGATCTACTCGTCTGTTTATTAGTAAGTTATGATGAATGGCTTCGGATAAAGATTATTCGGAATTTATGAACAATCCCATTTTAAGCGTCATTTTTATAGTGATTTAGGATGAACTGTAGGACTTGAAACTATATTCGCACCCGCTTTAAGGCAACACACACCTTACGCAATTTTAAAATCTAAAACCAACACATGAAGAAGATTCTATTCTTTTTCCTCGCGGCATTTGCTGCATTTACATCGTATGCACAATCTGTAACGATCTCTCAGCCCAATGGAGGTGAGACTATTTTTGGTTGTCAAACCTATCAGATACGCTGGACGGCTACCGGTGTTTCCAATTTTTGGAACATTGAGTATTCATTGAATAATGGCAGCACCTGGACCACTGATGCCACTAACCTATCTGTATCACCTAGTGGCGGAGTGTATAACTACAACTGGACTGTTCCTTCTGTAGTGTCATCCGTTTGTCTGGTGCGTGTTACAGATTTTGCGGATAATGCCAAAACAGACCAAAGCAATGCCGTGTTTACCATAGCCCAGGCCGTTGTAGTATCT
>CAYQRR010000390.1:0-2696 GCA_964419635.1 uncultured Chitinophaga sp.
ATAAAACCGGTCATTTTTTTCTCTTCCGGTTCCACAAACCGCACATCCGTTTCCCGGCCCCTTGGAGTAGGTGCTATTTCTATAAATGTTTCTAAAAGTTCCTGCACTCCGAAATTATTGACAGCACTGCCAAAAAATACCGGAGCCAGATTGCCTTTCAGGTATTCGTTAATGTTGAAGTTGTCGTAAACTACTTCTACGGTTTCCGCATCTTCGCGCAGTTGAGCAGCATCCTTCTCACCAATTTCTTTTTCCAATTCCGGGTCATGGATATCGGTAATCTGCATAATCTCATCAGCAATTTTAGTTGTGCTGGGCTTAAAAAGGTTTAAATACTTTTTGTGCAAATTGTAGACCCCCTTAAATAAGCTTCCGCGATTAATTGGGAAGGAGAGGGGACGCACACGTATCTTGAGCTCTTTTTCTATTTCATCCAGCAGGTCGAACGGGTCGCGGCCTTCGCGGTCCATTTTGTTGATAAAAACAATAACGGGTGTTTTGCGCATAGCGCACACTTCCATCAGCCTTCGGGTTTGCGCTTCCACTCCTTTTACACTATCCACCACCATAATCACGGAATCTACAGCCGTAAGTGTTCGGTAAGTGTCCTCGGCAAAATCTTTGTGGCCGGGCGTATCCAGAATATTGATGAGCTTACCCAAATATTCAAAACTCATCACCGATGTAGCCACCGATATACCACGCTGCTTCTCAATTTCCATGAAATCGGAAGTGGCTGTCTTCTTTATCTTATTGCTTTTGACTGCACCGGCAGATTGTATGGCTCCGCCAAACAGCAGCAGTTTTTCGGTGAGTGTAGTTTTACCGGCATCAGGGTGACTAATGATGCCAAATGTTTTTCTTTTCTGTAATTCGTCCAGTTGTGACATAGCGTACGCGAATGTAATTGGATTGTGGTCTTGGGAAAGGGTAGCGGTGAGGCATTGGTTTTACGCCTTATCTTTCAGTATTCTCCATTCGCGAGGGTAATAATTGTTTGCGCGGTTGTCCATCAATTTTACCCAGCCCAGCGGATGTTGATTGAACGTAACCACAGCCCATCCGCGAATATCGCTGTCAATTTTAATGCTCTCACATTTGAGATAGCCTATGCTTTGAACCTCGTTAATCTCTATTCGGGGTATGTTTATATTTAAATGTACACTAAGCGACAGGGCATGTGCGGGTATAATGTCTTTGCCCTTTTGTTCTCCTATCAGTATGCCTGCTTGCTTTACAAATAAATGAGCGTTTATCCATTGATAACTTTGAAAAGTAGTTTTAGGTATAGCAAAAATCAAGTCGCCCCGTTTAAAAATTACGAAGGCATCTTTATCTTCCACAAATGGAGCAGCAGATGCTGCCACATCAGCATTGAGGGTATAGTTTTTAGTCGCTACCTCCAGTGGAATAGCTTCGTTATCCGGTTTCTGGATTAGGGCGATATAAAATCCTTCTCCTTTGTTTAAGTGCGGATAAAACTGTAAACCGAATGGTGTTTTTGTAATGTCGGGAAAATCGATGGATAGAGGTTTAAGCCCCCATTCGTTGATGCAATAAACTATGGGGGCATCATTTTCATCGTGCTCAAACGTGCAGGTGCTGTAGATGATATATCCTCCGGGCTTAAGCACCGAAATTGCGTTTTTTAAAATTTCGTGTTGTCGCAGACTACATTGTGCAACATTTTTTTCGCTCCATTCGTTGATAGCGTTTTTGTCTTTGCGAAACATTCCTTCTCCACTGCACGGAGCATCTACCAGAATCACATCAAAGTATTCTCCCAACTTTGTAAAATCGGAAGGGTTGTTTTGTGTAACAATGCAGTTAGCAAGTCCCCACTTAGTAATGTTTTCGCGCAGTACTGCATTGCGATTCGGTATCAGTTCATTGCTCACCAGTAAACTATCATCAGTCATAAGTGATAATAAGTGGGTGCTTTTGCCTCCGGGAGCAGCGCATAAATCCAACACGCGTATGGCTTTATTTGCAGGGTTTATCTTTTTCCAGACCTGTTCTACAAACATGGATGCAGCTTCCTGCACATAGTAGGTACCGGCATGAAAGAGAGGGTCAAAAGTAAAAGAGGGTCGGCTGGGAAGGTATCGTCCTGTTTGGCACCACAAGACTTTTTCATCAGCATCAAACTTTGAAATAGGCTTTCGCGGATTTAACCGTATGGAAGTGGGTGGCGTATCTTGCATGCCGGCTACGAACGCAGCAAAGCTCTCGCCCAGCTTAAGCTTCATACGCTCATTGAAGTTTTCCGGAAAGGTGGATGATTCGCTCATGAATTAAATTACTCTTCAATAGTAGTCAGTTCTTCTTCAGCTACTATTTTGGAATCATATTTCTGAAAGAGGAAGTTTAATAGGATGCCCGTCATCACCAGTATTATACCAAGGATAGCCGTAGCCGGATATTTTTCGCCAAAGAGGGTCATGCTGAAAAAGAGTGCATAGATAACGCCCAGATAGTTGAGTATTGTAACGTTCGCCACTTTTTCCAATTGTAATGCTTTGGTCAATTGCACCTGTCCCACCTGGGTGCATAAGCCAATCATCAGCATATAAAACCATTCTATGGGCGCAGGCGTTACCCAGTCGAATAGGGTAAACAAAAAACCGGCAACGACACCGACTAATTGAAAATGAAGGACCACCACCATCGTGTGTTCTTTGCCTTTTAAAATTCTA
>CAYQRR010000391.1:0-2696 GCA_964419635.1 uncultured Chitinophaga sp.
GGCAAGCCATTCCGGCAACCAGAAAAAACACCAATCCTAATTTGCTATTCCTATGCATTGCTATGGATTGATTTGATGGAAATAATTAAAATGCTCTCGCCGCATTCTTTTCACATTATACGCCTCAATTATTTCGCATGCATTCAGTGGTATCATAATAGTAACGAAGCCGTAAAGGCAACCCAACAATGCTCCCGAAGCAGATATTCTGGCTGTGAAAGTTCGGTGCTCTTTATCTTTTATTAAGGGAGTTAGCGCGGAAACGCCTAATAACAAACCCGAAAATGCAATCGCACTAATTCCACTTTTCTTTAATCTGCTTTTCCATTGCCAGTTCTTGTAAAGAAGGCTATCGTCCGAAATAAGTGTGCCAAGGTCGTTTCGTCGAAACCTACCACTATTTCGATACAGCATAGTGTCTCCCTCTTTTTTTAAATACGAAAGATCCAATGTGCCTGGACTAAAAAAAGAATTGGCAGAATACCCATGAATAGCACCTTTCATGCAGCTGAACAACCATGTGTTGCGCTCAGGATATCCATACAATGTATCTTCTTGCTGCACCCTGAAAACAAAATGAGTTTCTGCAGGAAGAAGGCTTTTGCCAGCCCCTTTGAGTACCCAGCTTTTGCGAGAGTGCATATATCGTATGGTTCCACGCATGGTATCAAGGGTGCCATTTGCCTTTAACACATAAAAAAGTGCTACCGGCAGTGTGCCTTCCGGGACGTTGGTGGCACGTGTGTTCGTAACCTCATAATATTTTGCCCGTTTGACTCTTGTAAAAAGAAGGGAATCCTGGCTATGCAGAAAAGAAGATAATGTGAGCAGACAAACACTGAGTAGCAATGACTTCATACGGAGCCTTGTAAGCGTTCGAATATACTTAATATTCCGCATTAACGATTGCTGGACAGTTACCACTCATCACTTTTACCCCAAGCAAAATGAATGCAAAAAAAAACGCTCCAGGTGGAGCGTTAGGAGCATTAATTTTTTTATCAATGATGGGGTTCTTCGTGCTTCTCATGAGAAGCGCCGGCATCCTCGTGGTGACCACCACCACTCATAATTTCATCCAATTGTTTCTTTAACTGCGTTGTTACGTTCGGATCAGTATAGCCTTTACGGCCACCATTATACGTTGCCTCGGTAATACAAATCCAAACCAAATATAAAATGAACAAGCCATAAGGAGCAATGATCGTCCATTTAGCAGCAGGACGCTCATCGCCCAAGTGCATAAATTTATACACGATGTAAAATGCTTTTACAATCGTCAAACCAATAAAGATAAACTTCAGGGTTAAGGTATGCACTAGGTGCCATTTAGCGGCATTCATACCAATATACAACTCCACCAGAGTAATGGCCAACATGATCCAGAACACATTCCAGAGCGTACGACGCTTCTTTTTTCCATCTGCTTCGCTGTGGTGCGCCATCATCTCATACTGAGGGTAATCATCATGAAATTCCATATAAACTAATTTTTTTGTTTAAGTAAAATCGTTTCAATCAAGCTTTCAACAGCTACTTACAATAAGTAGAAGAAGGTAAATACAAATACCCACACCAAATCTACAAAGTGCCAGTAAAGACCCACTTTCTCGATCATTTCGTAGTGGCCTCGTTTTTCGTACGTACCCATCAACACATTGATAAAGATTACAACGTTTATTACAACACCGCTGAAAACGTGGAAACCATGAAAGCCAGTAATAAAGAAGAATAAGTTCGCAAACTGGGCAGGCCCGTATTCATTCACGACCATGTTGGCACCATGTATCGTAGTGTCTATAAACTTACCGTCTTCGTTAAGGATGTGGCGAATTGCACCCGCATCTGTACCAGTAATAAAGTTATACCACTCCCAGGCTTGAGATCCGACGAACATCAAACCTCCGATGATCGTTAATAACATCCAGATCGTTACTCCTTTTCGGTCATTTCTGTGTCCCGCCTCTACTGCAAGCACCATTGTAACAGAACTCATGATGAGGATAAAGGTCATCAAACCTACATAGTACAAAGGATAATGCCCATGAATTCCAGGAAAGTGGTGAAACACGGCTCCTGGATCGGGCCAAAAATCAGCCTTGTGACGACAAAATGCATATGCGGTAAGTAAAGCTCCGAAGGTCAGGGCATCTGACACCAGGAAAAACCACATCATCATTTTTCCGTAACTCATTCCCAACGGCGAGCGTCCTCCTCCCCATTCTGTTTTTGGATCTACAACTGCTGATGCATGACTTGCCATAAAAAAACGTTATGTTAAGATTAAGATATTGAGAAGTCTGGATTTGGGTGCAAATATTAAAAAAATATTCGGTTATCAAAAATTAGCCGCTTTTCCTGTCAGTTATTTGTATTCGTTCTAAACAATTTGTTTTTATCGCATAAAATAAAGGAACAAGAACAGGTACACCCATAATGCATCTAAAAAATGCCAGTAAATTGCACAAAGCTGCATTCCAAGGTAATTTTCTGCATCGTATCTCTTACGCGCGGTCTTGAAATAGGTTACCAGCAGCGCAATAAGACCGCCCCCTAAGTGAAGCATGTGCATCAGAGTTATAAAATAAAGCGTAGAACCCGCCGGGTGACTCATTTTTCCCATAAACACTACACCGGCCTCATAAAGCTGAGCCCAGCCTTTCACTTGAAAAAAAGTAAAAAGTACTACCAACAAA
>CAYQRR010000392.1:0-2689 GCA_964419635.1 uncultured Chitinophaga sp.
AACCCGGTGCCGGTATCATTCACCAGGTTGTGTTGGAACAATACGCTTTCCCCGGTGGTATGATGATAGGCACAGACAGCCACACGGTAAATGCAGGTGGTTTGGGTATGGTCGCCATTGGCGTAGGCGGTGCCGATGCCTGTGATGTAATGGCCGGTCTTGCCTGGGAATTGAAACAGCCTAAACTGATAGGCGTAAAACTGACCGGCAAACTCAGTGGGTGGGTGTCGGCCAAAGACGTGATATTGAAAGTAGCCGGCATACTCACCGTAAAGGGAGGAACCGGTGCCATTGTAGAATACTTTGGCGAAGGCGCGGTAGCTATGAGCTGCACCGGCAAAGGAACGATCTGCAACATGGGTGCCGAAATTGGTGCCACTACTTCTACTTTCGGTTATGACGAAAGCATGAGCCGCTACTTGAGCGCTACCGGCCGTGCCGATGTAGCCGCTGCAGCAGATGCTGTAAAAGAACACCTAACAGCCGATGCAGAAGTATATGCCAACCCGGAGAAATATTTTGACCAGGTAATTGAAATTGATCTCAACACGCTAGAGCCATACATCAACGGCCCCTTTACACCGGATTTAGCTACACCTATTTCTAAAATGAAAGAAGCCGCTGCTGCCAACGGCTGGCCAACCAACGTTAAGGTGGGTTTAATCGGTAGCTGCACCAACTCTTCGTACGAAGATATTTCGCGTGCGGTGTCCCTGGCCAAGCAAGTGGCTGATAAGAACCTGAAAGCAAAAGCAGAATTCAGCATTACTCCGGGCTCAGAGCAAATCCGCTTCACAATTGAGCGCGATGGCTTCATAGAAACTTTCAACAAAATAGGTGCGGAGGTATTTGCCAATGCCTGCGGACCTTGTATTGGTATGTGGGCCCGTGCCGGTGCCGATAAAAAAGAGAAGAACACCATTGTTCACTCTTTCAACCGCAACTTTGCAGCCCGTCAGGACGGTAACCCGAACACTTATGCGTTTGTGGCTTCGCCCGAGCTGACTACCGCTTTAGCCATTGCCGGTGATTTGACCTTCAATCCACTCACCGATACCCTGGTGAACGAAAAAGGTGAAACGGTGAAACTTGACCCGCCAACAGGCGATGAATTACCTACAAGAGGTTTTGCGGTGGAAGATGCCGGCTTTGTAGCTCCGGCAGCGGATGGTAGCGGTGTAGAAGTAAAAGTAAATCCTGCTTCGGACCGTCTGCAATTGCTTTCGCCATTTGCTGCCTGGGAAGGCACCGACCTCAAAGGGCTGAAACTGCTCATTAAGGCAAAAGGTAAGTGCACTACCGACCACATTTCAATGGCCGGTCCATGGTTAAAATATCGCGGGCACTTAGATAACATCAGCAACAATATGCTCATTGGTGCTATTAACTTCTTTAACGAAAAGCCAAACGCTGTTAAGAATCAACTCACAGGCGAATACAACGAAGTACCCAAAGTACAGCGCGCCTACAAAGCAGCGGGCATAGGTTCCATTGTGGTGGGTGACGAAAACTACGGGGAAGGTTCTTCCAGAGAACATGCTGCTATGGAGCCGCGTTTCTTAGGCGTGCGCGCGGTGTTGGTGAAATCGTTTGCGCGTATTCACGAAACTAACCTCAAGAAACAAGGGATGCTTGCCTTAACTTTTGTAAACAAAGAAGACTACAACAAAATTCAGGAAGACGATGTGGTAGATATTCTTGGCTTAACCGGTTTTGCTCCCGGCAAGAACCTCACCCTACAGTTAACCCACAGCAACGGCTCCACCGATACTTTTGAGGTGGCCCACACTTACAACGACCAGCAGGTAGAATGGTTTAAAGCCGGAGGAGCTTTAAATATCATCCGTGCATCGGTTGGCAAATAAGCGGAGTGCTCCATGAATACATCCCCAAATGGCGAAGATTTTCTTCGCCATTTTTTGTTTTCAAATTTTCATTTACTTGCAGGTGTCTTGAATGTTTGACTTATGCGAATTCTATTTTTTTTGTTTTCACTTCTCATGCTGGCTACGCTGTGTTCCTCGGCCGAAGTAGAAAAATCGAACACCATCACTAACAACCTGTCGGGTTTCAGCGAACTGATTTCTGCCTCAGAGGTATTCATGAAACAAGGCGATTTTGATGCCGCCCGCCAAAAGGCTGAGCAGGCCAAAGCCGCTGCCGGCAACCGGGCCGAGAGCGCAGCCGCTCAGTTGGCTTTATTAAAAACACTTGTTCAGAAACCCAACCTGAAAAAGAACGAACGTCAGGAGATAGATAACCTTTATTTGGCCGCCATGGCCAATGCCGATGACAATAAATTATTGCAGTTAAAGATTGTAGAAGTGGTGTCGGGTTTTTATGAGCGGTCTAACCTGAAAGAAAAGCTGGCAGCCGTCCTCAAAACCAAAGTGGTGATTACCACAGCGCTACAGCAGGAAAAAACAGAAAGCGAAATGCAGGAGCGCATCCGTATACAACAGCAATTGATTTCGCTCATGGACACCAACAATGTATTGGGCTCGCAGATTGCTATGCAGCGCAGCAAGATTAATAACATGAGTGTGGCACAAGCCAAGGCCGCCCTGGAGGGCGCGCTCCAAAAGCAAATGCTGGATTCGCTGGCGATGCTGGCACTGATGGATTCCATGCGCCTGCAGGAGCAGAGCATTATTCTCAGCAGCCAGGCCGATAGCCTGCAGAATCAGCA
>CAYQRR010000393.1:0-2662 GCA_964419635.1 uncultured Chitinophaga sp.
ACGATTACAAAATCGCCACAGTCGGCATTGGGAGTAAATGTTGGTTTGTGTTTGCCACGGAGAACCGAAGCAATTTTACTGGTCATTCGGCCCAGGGTTTTACCCTCGGCATCTACGATAAACCACTCGCGCTTAAGTTCGCTTTCTTTAACGGTGCGGGTGCTGTAGCTACGTGATTGCATATTGAATTTGTTTGTTTCTTTTTAAAAAGGAGCGCAAATGTAGAATGACAACCCACGTTTGCAAATGTTTAGGCTACTAAATTTACATGAACCTATGTAAACCACTGATAATCAGTCTATTTTTTACACCAATTTTGTTAGATGTTTGATTATCCAGTTGAGGAAGACTTTATTTTGCTCCAATCGAGCAGGGTGAGGCACAGAATGAGCAGCTCAAAAGAAGCAATACCCATGACTATATAATTAGCCATAGCAAACAGAACAGCGGCAAAAAGCAAAAGCCTATCGTATCGCTTGGTAAAGAAGCCGGTTATAAAACTGAGTTGCAACAAGGTATTCGCCAATAAAAGCAGATGAGACACGGCAGGGTTTGCAATCAGATAAGCAAGAATTTCGGCTCGGAGGCCGGTTGGATGCTGCAGTAAATAATCTAACTGCTGGCCTTTCAAGATCCAGGACATTTGCTCCGGATTGAATGCGCTGCCACGCATCAACTTCCAAATGGCAGCAGAGGCAAAAATGTAGAGGAAATAATAGCGCACCCCCTCCCACGCCAAGGTAAATTTTATGTTGGAGGTAAACCAGAACGGTATGGACAGCAGCAGCACACCCACTAACCCGTGGTAATGATGCATGGCTATTACATTGAACGAAAGGAAATAAATCAAGGTGAGGGCAGAAAAACAAATGGCCAGCCAGCGATTAAAATAAAGTACCAGCAAAATTGGAAGCGCAAAAAGCAACAAATCGAAGAGGATGGATGCCCAAGTGTGCGAGGCAATAAAAGGAGCTATACCGGTGTTCATAAACAAGGTGTAAATCCATTCACTTTCGCTGTTGGTCAATACAGGCTGGCTCATCTGCGTAAACATTCCTTCGCTCACAAAGCGGTAAAGAAAGATGAGCATGGATGTTCCATACACCCATTGCGCTTTTTGCTGTATATGTGTTTCAGCGGGTTCCATCGGCAAGGTATGTAAACAATAGTTTTCGGTCTTTCACGGTCGGCAATCCGGCAGCGTTATAGGCACAGGTAAGCTGATACACTTCCATCTTATTCTCTTCTGTCATTCGCATATCCGAAGCATATCGTAACAGCCACGCTTTATAATTCTCCGCATTGATTGCAGACAAACTTGGGCTATCCAGCAGCGGCACCCAATGGCTAAGTGGAGATTGAATCAGTTCGCGCTGTGCATCCCACAGAGAGGCATAAACAACTTCTTTGCCCTCCAAAACAATAGAATAGGCTACATAGTCAGACTTGGGGTTTTCGGGCAGCGAATACATACCATACAGCAAAAAGGGAAATTCTTCTCTGCTCTTCAGTGCCTGAAAAACTGTACCGGCAATAAGTAGGATGACGAGTACGAACAGCGATCGAAAGTCTGCATACAACTTCGCCAGATAGGAATGTGAAATCCACTGCCTCATAGCGCCATCAGATTGCACCCTCTTACTTCAACACCCGATACACGACCCAAGATCTCAAAAGAAGAGTCGCTATTTATCTTCCCCAAATCTCCGGTAGCCAAAAAGGAACATGAATGTATATTAGCTAAGTCAATAATGTTAACAGCACCCGTTGCACCAGCCGGTAAGATTCGGGTTGGCTCATATATATCCCGGGTGAGCACTTTTAACCAAGGAGGAGCTTGAAATACTCCATCCCCTTTAGAATAAGCCTGCGACAGCATTTCGGTCATTCCGTATTCAGAATAAATTTTAGGAACACCAAATGAAGTGCGCAATTCCAGATGCACTTCTTCACGAGTCAATTCTTCGCGCCTGCCTTTCATGCCGCCTGTTTCCATCACCAGCAGGTTGGGGAAATCAATCTTATACCTGACTGCAAAATCCATCAGCGCAAAGGTGACTCCCAGCAAAATGGTTTTGCGCTGGCCGGTTCTTAATACATCCAGCAAATCATACAAATAGCCATCTTCATCTTTCACAAAACTACTGGCGTTTTGCTTGCTGTGTTGTATCAATTTATCGGCCATGTATACCAGCGATGAATTTCCTCGCTCGATATAAGAAGGCAACACCGCCAGAATAACATAGTCTGTAACCGCACCGAAAAAATGGTGGAAACACCTGGTGAAACTCTGTTCATATAAATGAAGATTGGACACATAATGCTTAGCCGGTATATTGCCGGTAGTCGTACTACTTTCAAAAATGGCCTGCACCTGCTGGGTTTCATCCATCACCTGCCGGGTTTTTAACAACTCTATGGGAAGAAAAGGTACATCGTAAACGGACTTTACATTATCGGGCGAACGTTTTTGGAGCACACAATATTCGCGATATACCGGCACGTGCTGATACTGATAAGCAAACACTTCTAAGGCCAGCGCATCGAAGGTATCGGCAGTTACATCAAAAATTTTATCGGTGAGGAGCATAAAAAAATGAAAGCGCGAAAATGCAATAAACAAATTCAAATTGAGTTTATTCGGTCTATGAAATTCAATTTA
>CAYQRR010000394.1:0-2661 GCA_964419635.1 uncultured Chitinophaga sp.
GCCTTTACCACCGTTAATAATCCACGAACCGGTTATTACTCCACCGGACTTACACATGGAGAGAGTTGTACTGTAGAATACTACGAACCAATGTCGGTAAAAGGACTAGGTATCCTCTCCCTGAATGAAGTAGGGCATGCTTATCGTTGGGTAAGCAATCTTTTCCCAACTTCTAGAGGGGGCAGTGCCTTGGGCTTTAACCAGTCTGATGCTTGCGAAGTAAATATCAACTGCGCAGAAGGAAACGACTGGCAAAACGAAAAAAGAGCCGTAAGCTGCATCATTGTTCAAAGCCAACAAGGGCAGGGAATATGTTCTGGCACCTTGATTAATAACTTGCGGCAAGATTGCACCCCTTATTTACTAAGCGCACAACATTGCAGTGAGTTTGTAACTGCCAACCAATATGCGCAATGGATTTTTCACTTTAACTATGAATCTCCTGACTGCAACAACCCAAATTCCTTGGGCACTCTGGACGATGACTTTGTAGTAGGTTGCACCAAAAAAGCCGACAGCGATGATAATGGGGGCGACACAGGCTCTGATTTTCTATTGCTTGAACTGAATGAACAACCACCCGCTGATTATAACGTATACTATGCGGGCTGGGACGCTGCGCTCACTCCTCCATCGGGCGGAGTATGCATCCATCACCCGGAAGGCGACATCAAAAAAATATCCGAATATCAACAGAGCGGAGTAAGTACCTCTTGGGGAGGCTCTTCGCCCGGCACCCACTGGAGAATAAAATGGGTAATTTCTACCAATGGACACGGTGTAACAGAACCCGGCTCTTCGGGCTCCGGCTTGTTTAATGCAGCCAAAAAACTGGTGGGAACACTTACCGGTGGCGATTCATTTTGCAGCTCGCCAAACTCTCCCGACTTTTTCGGTAAGCTGTCGTATCACTTTACCTTGAACGGAAACACTGCAAACACACAATTGAAACCCTGGTTAGATCCCGATAACACCGGGACCATCACGGTGGGTGGGAAAAATGCCGATTGCTTTACCTCCCTTGCACCTCCAATTAGTTCGAAGTACAGTTACGAAATTTTCCCGAACCCGGTTCAGAATGTCTGCAGTATTCGCTTTGCAGAAGGAGGAACAAAACATATCAGCATCACCGATATGGCCGGTCGAAATGTATTTGTTCAATCCACCGAACAAGCACAAGTAACCATTGACTTAGGGGCAGTATCGGCCGGCATTTACTTTGTGCGGGTGAACGAGCATTGTCAAAAAATTGTAGTGGAATAAAATCGAAGAATGAAAAGAATATTTTTTGCCGCATTGACCTTGATTGCTCTTACCGAATCGTGCAAAAACACGGAGAAAACAAAATCAAGCGTTATTGCGCCCAATGTAAACGACACGGTAACAGACCTTAGCAACCGAAAAATCATCAAAGACGCGGAATTGTATGCTGCAGTAACCGATGCCATACAGATTGACACAATCTAC
Organism: uncultured Chitinophaga sp.; assembly: GCA_964419635.1. Lineage (GTDB taxonomy): Bacteria > Bacteroidota > Bacteroidia > Chitinophagales > LD1 > Bog-950. The sequence continues at coordinate 1,468 of CAYQRR010000394.1, forward strand.
CTCTCCAAAGATTCCTTGCATTTGCTTACTTCCAAAATAAAAGCTTGTGAAAGCGAAAACTTCAAGCTGCTGTGGAATGGAAAGGCCACCAAGAGTTTACCGCCTCAGGTATCCTTAAAATTATTTTTGGCCAATGATGCGGCCTGCAAAGAAGCACACCGCTTCCACCTCAGCTATCATGTGCGCTCGCTGAGAATGAAAGGCGACTCCGTCCAATCGCTTATTCTTAAAGTAAACGGAGCCAAACAGTTTTTGAGATACGAGTAAATGGCTACTTATTCAAACGGATTGTAATCTACCCCTTTGCGCTCCATTCTCCGCGCCCTTATCAGCTCTTGGCGGATATACCAGGCACGCTTGTAAAACGGGAAATGGCTCAACTCCTCTTCGGTAAAATCGGGAGGAATGGCATCATGTGTAAACTTTCTCTCCTCCTTGGGTTTAATCATTTCGTGTGCCAGCACATCAAACTTGGTTTGCAATGCGGCTAAACTCCATTCGCCAAAAACAGTATGTCCGCCCTCATAGCATTGGGTTTGGTATTCTTCGTAGGTAGTAATGTAACCGGAATAGCCGTTGGCGTATGGACACAAAATGACTTGACTTACACCGCGCTGCTGCAACACCTCCAATAAAGATTCGCGCAATCGTTTACCGGCAATAGTGGTAATCTCAAACGGGAAACCCGCCAAGGCCAGGTCGCCTATAATCACTAACTGAATGGGCAAAATCTTAGGTGTCCAGGGCTTGTGTTTTTTATAGCCATCCTTCTTGTAGAAATATTTAAAGGCTGCAATGGATGGGTCTATACCTGCCGGCACCACCAGCCGGTCCAGCTTATCGGTGCCCAACACGCGCCTGGCATTACTTTCTACCAAAATATGTTTGTTGCCTTGGGCTTTATACTTACGCTCAATAATTTTGCGGTATTGTTCGCTGCCGAATCTAGACTTAAACTTTTCGATACGCTTCACCATTTTGGCGGCCGCTGTTACAAAGAAGGCAATGGAAGCATGCATACCGGGCCCGTCTACAAATGTGCCTTTAAAAAAAGCAACGCCCATGGCGGCAGGTCCGGTTTGCGCATCTTCTCTCCCATTGGCAAACTTAGGGTCGGCCAACACATCGGACAGATTGATATACATCAATTCATAATCCAGTTCTCCGCTTACCGCTCTTCGATTCTTGTTTTCC
>CAYQRR010000395.1:0-2660 GCA_964419635.1 uncultured Chitinophaga sp.
ATCGTAGCCTTTTTCTTCCAGCTGCAGGGCGAGTTCCTTGCCACCGCTTTTCACAATTTTGCCGCCATACATCACATGCACAAAATCGGGGGTGATGTAGTTGAGCAGGCGCTGGTAATGCGTAATCACCAAAAAACTACGGTTAGCATCGCGCAGCTTATTCACGCCATTGGCCACAATGCGCAGCGCATCGATGTCGAGGCCGGAGTCGGTTTCATCCAGCAGGCAGAGCTGCGGTTCCAGCATGGCCATTTGAAATATTTCGTTGCGCTTTTTTTCGCCACCGCTAAAGCCCTCGTTAATACTGCGGCTCAAGAACTCCCGTTTGATTTCCACCAGAGCGGATTTCTCGTTCATTAACTTCAAAAAATCTTTGGCATCGAGCGGGGGCAGGCCCTGGTGCTTGCGCTTGGCATTGACGGCCGCTTTCATAAAGTTGGTGGTGCTTACGCCCGGTATTTCTACCGGATACTGAAAGGCCAGAAATACCCCTTCGCGCGCGCGCTCATCGGCACTCATGGCCAATAGGTCTTTGCCATTGAAGAGCACCTCTCCGCCCAGCACTTCATAATCTTCTTTGCCGGCCAGCGTGGAGGCCAGGGTAGATTTACCGGTGCCGTTGGGGCCCATGATGGCATGCACCTCTCCGGGCTTAATGTCGAGGTTAAAGTTTTTAAGAATCTGCTTTTCGCCTATTCCTACGTTTAGATTTCGGATGCTTAACATGGCTGTTTTTTTGATGGTTCAACTGTTGTTGGCGTTCATATTCGTCTGCGTCTTTCTTCAGTTCGGCATAGAAGGGCTTCAGCAGTTTGGTGTAAATGGTTTTTCCGGTTTTGTAAGCTCTGTATAATTTCAAAATCATGCTGCGTGGTGTTCGTGAGTGCTTACCCTACGCTTCCTTCCAGCGATATGCTTAATAGTTTCTGTGCCTCTACCATAAACTCCATAGGCAAATGCTGGAACACCTCTTTGCAATAGCCATTGATAATCATGCTGACGGCTTCCTCGCTGGTTAAGCCCCGCTGGTTGCAATAGAACAAGAGGTCCTCACCTATTTTGGAGGTAGTGGCCTCGTGCTCCACCTTGCCGGTGTTGTTTTTTATTTCCAGATACGGAAAGGTGTGCGCGCCACATCGGTCGCCTATAAGCAGGCTATCGCATTGCGAAAAATTATAGGCGTTGTCGGCTGTTTTTTGCACCTGCACCTGCCCGCGATACGAGTTTTGGGAGCGACCCGCGCTGATGCCTTTGCTCACGATGCGGCTGCGGGTGTTTTTGCCAATGTGCATCATTTTGGTGCCGGTGTCGGCCTGCTGAAAGTTGTTGGTGACTGCCACGGAATAAAACTCGCCAATGGAGTGGTCGCCTTTCAGGATGCAGCTGGGGTATTTCCAGGTAATGGCGCTGCCGGTTTCCACCTGCGTCCAGCTTATTTTGCTGTGAGCCCCTTTGCACAAGCCCCGCTTGGTCACAAAATTGTAGATGCCGCCCTTGCCTTCTTTATCACCCGGATACCAGTTCTGGACGGTGCTGTATTTGATTTCGGCATGGTCGAGAGTGACTAACTCCACCACGGCTGCGTGTAGTTGGTTTTCATCGCGCATGGGGGCGGTGCAGCCCTCCAGGTAGCTCACATAGCTGCCTTCATCGGCAATGATAAGGGTGCGCTCAAACTGGCCTGTGTTTTCGGCATTGATGCGAAAATAGGTGCTCAACTCCATGGGGCAGCGAACGCCCTTAGGGATGTAGACAAAGCTGCCATCGCTGAATACGGCACTGTTGAGCGCGGCATAGTAGTTGTCGCGCTGGGGCACCACGGTGCCCAGGTATTGCCGCACCAGCTCGGGATACTCGCGGATGGCCTCAGAGATAGAGCAGAAGATAACGCCCTTTTCTTTGAGCGATTCGCGGAAGGTGGTAATCACACTTTCACTGTCCATTACATAGTCTACGGCTACGCCCGCCAGCAGCTTTTGCTCCTGAATGGGAATGCCGAGTTTGTCGTAAGTGGCGCGTATTTCGGGGTCTACATCCTCCAGGCTTTTAATCTCTTTTTTCTTTTTCTGGGCAGCGTAGTAATAAATGCTTTGAAAGTCGATGGGGGCAAAATGCACATTTTGCCACTGCGGCTGTTCCATTTGAACCCAGGCGCGGTAGGATTTCAGGCGCCAGTCGAGCATCCATTGGGGCTCCTGCTTTTTGGCGGAAATGTAGCGGACGGTGTCTTCGCTGAGGCCGATAGGGGCGAGTTCCTGCTCTATGGGCGTGGTGAAACCATACTTGTAGTCGTTGGCTACTACTTCGTCTATTATTTTATCGTTGTCGCTCATGATTGGGTGGGCAAATATAACCGCGTTTTGTTGATTTTAGACTTAGTCTAAACAGAAAAAGCAGGGAATTGTTTTTCCCGAGCGAAGTCGGAAGCTACCCCCTCATAAACCTTAACACCTGCCGCTTATGGCCACCCTGCCTGGCAGCAAAGCGAGGATGTTTTGTTGCCTCGTTCGCTTCGCTTTTTTGTCGATTCGGGGTTTCCTGCAGGGGAACCTGAAGCAGAGATTCCATTCGCCAGGGGTCCCCACTCGCGCACAAGCTCGGCTTTGGGAGACACTGCCTTTAGATTTGTATTTTATTAATAGTTAGCTTTCAAAGTAAAA
>CAYQRR010000396.1:0-2391 GCA_964419635.1 uncultured Chitinophaga sp.
GTCGCAGAATTTCACCATCCCATATCCATTCGTTATCTATCACATTTCCCCAGATGGGTTTGATGGTGCTAAACTGCTGTTCTGTATTTACAACAGGTACTGTCTGCAGCTTATTCAAAGCAGCTACTAATCCATGTTTTTTAATAAGCGTGTAAGCAACAATAATAGCAATAGACGGAGGTAGCGAATCAGTCAGGTAATAAGCCAAAAGCGAATCGGATAAGGAAGAATAAGCAGCGGTCCATTTCCCTGATTTTCGAAAATGCACCAACTTGTTACGTTCCATAAAATCGGACGTTTCGTTTTTGCCGTAATAAAACTGATTCTCCTGAAAGCTAAAAACCTCGTCTTTGTTGTCGCCCAGATAAAAAGTCTGAAGCGAAGCACTGGCGGGATTCATAGATGAGGTGAGCAAATAGATATTCTGTTTGTCGTCTGTAGTGCCTTTAAAAAAAATATTCCCCTTGCTGAAATACAACAGAGTGTGCTGGTCGGTAGCGTATAGCTCATTGTTGACGGCAAAGAATAATCGGGTGGAATCAGCCAGATACACCCAACCGGTGCCGGCCTTAGCGCTACAACTGCCCCAGCAAATGCAAACCAAAAAAAGAAAATGCTTCATAGTATGCCTTGTTGGTGTAACAATTCGCTCAATTGATTGCGTTGCTTCAACTGATAGGCCTGAATCCCTAACGCCCGAGCGGCTACTATGTTTTCCAATTTATCATCCACAAAAAATGTTTCCCCGGGGTTCAATGATTCTTCCTGCAATACCCTGGTATAAATTTCCGCTTCGGGTTTTCGGCATCCCATTTCACTGGAATAAAAGGCTCGGTGAAAAAAATGGCTGAAGGCAGATTCGCCAAACAGTTGTTGTGCCGCAACATCCAGGCTACGAATATGTAGCTCGTTGATATTGCTCAAAGCAAAGGTACGGTAGCGCGTTTTCAACTGTAGAAGTAAGTCCATTTTAGATGGGGGATAATGAATTAGAATGGAGTTCCAGGCATCATCGATGGCCTCATCCGATACTCCCGGCATTAAAAACAGACGTAGTTCATTCCGAAATTGTGCCGCATTAATTTCTCCTTTTTCAAATGCATCAAAAATGTGATGCTGTCGCGAATACGAAACAATCTCACTAAAATCCACCTTGGCCAGTTTCTGAAATGCAGCAATGGTTACTTGGTAGTCAATGTCGATAATTACATCGCCAATATCAAAGATGAGGTTTTTAAATTGAGTCATGAACTTCAAAAATAGACGCTAATATTTATTTTCGCCCTGCTTTTATAAAAGGCATGGTCCCTTAGCTCAGTTGGTTAGAGCATCTGACTCATAATCAGAGGGTCGCTGGTTCAAGCCCAGCAGGGACCACACAAGCTGCCTACCGGCAGCTTTTTTTGGCTCCGTAGTACAATGGATAGTATTAGGGTTTCCGAAGCCCTCGATTCAGGTTCGATTCCTGACGGAGCTACAAATTTCAAGAGGATTCAAGCAATTGAATCCTTTTTTTATGGCCATAACCAACCAAATCTCAACGAATGGACCGCCATATAAAACAACTGCCGAACCTTTGAGGTTCGGCAGTTGTGCTAATTGAAGAAGAAACAGATTAGTTCACAAGGAGCGTGTATCTCGCTGTTCCATTTTCTGTTTTCACGTTTACGACATACGTTCCGGAAGCAAAGTTGCTAACCTGAATCGTGCGCACATAACCGGAAGCAGTACTGAAATCTGCAATTTGCTCTACTATTCTGCCGGTCACATCATACAGGTCAATTTGAATGGCACCGTCTATGCCCAACAATTTCAAGGTTACATTATCTACTGTTGGATTAGGATACAACTCAATTGTGCCGGATGTCAATTCATTGATACCTACGCAAACTTCCACCACAATATCTGCGAAAGCTGTGTCTTTACATCCGTTGTTATCGGCAAATTCGTAGGCAATGGTAAAGATACCAGCTGCGGACGGGTTAAAACTACCACCACTCACATTCGTTCCGGAGAAAACACCACCAGCAGGAGAACCACCACTCAAAGTAATGGAAGCAGTACCACTACAAAGTGTGTCAACTGGTAATGAAAGTGTAGCTGTTGGTGCTGTGTTAATCGTCACAGTCGCTGAACCGCTGCCGGTGCAGGTGTTGGCATCTGTTACCGTTACAGAGTAGCTACCGGTGCTGCTGGCTGTTACAGTCTGTGTAGTTTCAGATCCGCTCCACGCATAGCTGCTGCCGGCATTACCTGCATCCAACGTTACGCTGCCTCCACACTGAGTGTATGGTCCGCCTAAGTTAACTACCGGGTTATCATTAATTGTCACACTGGCTGAACCGCTGCCGGTGCAGGTGTTGGCATCTGTTACCGTTACAGAGTAGCTAC
>CAYQRR010000396.1:2491-2641 GCA_964419635.1 uncultured Chitinophaga sp.
TCTGTGTAGTTTCAGATCCGCTCCACGCATAGCTGCTGCCGGCATTACCTGCATCTAACGTTACGCTGCCTCCACACTGAGTGTATGGTCCGCCTAAGTTAACTACCGGATTTGCATTTACCACAAAGTCTACCGCCACACGGCAGTCCG
>CAYQRR010000397.1:0-2627 GCA_964419635.1 uncultured Chitinophaga sp.
TATGGGGTCGGTGAATGCTCCGCTGTTATCTAAGCCGGCTTTTACCTCTTCCGCTATTGTTCTTTGCGCTTCGTTGTGATAAAAGATAGCCGAGCGATATTGTGTGCCTTCATCGCCTCCTTGTCTGTTGAGCGTGGTGGGGTCGTGGGTTTTAAAAAACACCTGCAGCAACTCCGCCAGCGAAAGGAGGTTAGGGTCATAGGTCACTTGAATAACTTCTGCATGGCCGGTAAGTCCGCTGCACACTTCTTTGTAGGTGGGGTTGGCAATTTTGCCACCGGAGTATCCGGAGGCTACGGATAAGACCCCGTTTAATCGTTGAAAAACGGCTTCGGTACACCAAAAGCACCCGTTGCCTAAGGTGATGGTGTCTGTAGTAGTGGTGGTAGACATAGGGGGCTGTTTTTTAGGTTTTGGGTTCTCTGTTTTTTGCGCGCAGGATGGCAGGGCCACCGTGGCAAAAAACGTAATAAGAAGAAAAGGAGCGATGCGCATGTTATTTATTTGGATACAAAACGCCTCACAGCTCGCATTGTTTCCCCTAAACAGAAAAGCAGACGCTGCCGCCTGCTTTTCTTTGTTTTTTTTATAAAAGATTATTGTGCAATCACCAGCGTTTGTCCGGCCCTCACCTCCGAAGTTTCCAGGCCATTGGCTTCTTTCAGTTTATCTACGGTGGTATTAAATTTTCCGGCTATGGTTTGCAGGGTATCGGTGTGCTGCACCTCGTATTGTCGCTTGTCCAGGCGAATGGTATTGGAGGCCCTTCCGTCCGGTGCCGAAGGACCGTGCAGGGTTTTCAGATATTCGGCATAGCTCATGGTGCGCGGAGGCATTTCGCGCTTTTCCTGCAGCGACACCTGTTCTCCGGCATACACCTGATCGTTCATTTTCATTTGGTTTTTGGCATACAGGTCGCGGAGCTTCATGCCGGTCTTTTGGGCAATGTCGCGCATGTTTTCTCCTGCTTTTACTGTATAAACAGGGTCGGCTCCTCTTGCTTTTTTAGCCTGTAGAAAAATGTATTCTCCATCGCTAAACCGATCTCCTGTGTTCAGGTCGTTAAACGACATTACGTAGCTGTAATCCAGGTTGTATTCAAAGGCTATTTTGAGCGGATCTTCGTTGCCGATGGCTTTTAAAGCGCGCACTCCATTCACCACATATTCGGTGCGCAATGGCTTTTCTTCTTTCTTCTCTTTTGCAGCCGTTTGTTCGGGGGCCGTCTTTTTTACATCGCTGATGATAACTGTGTTTCCCGCAGAGGCCAACACCGGAGCCTCCACCGCCTTTTCGCCCTGCTGCAGCATTTTGTCTTTTTGCTCTATCATGGCCACGCCCTGTTGGTCCAGTTCGGCCAGGTTATACTCTTCAATCATTTTAATGAGCATGGTGGCGTATTGCGGATTGGTGGCATAGCCCGCGCTCTTGAGTCCATGTGCCCAGGATTTGTAGTCAGTAATTTTAAACTGCCAGAGCGGAGCATACCAGGGGCGCGTCATCAGAAACTCGGAGTGGTCGGCATAGCTGCTGCGGGCGTTTTCATATACCCGGAAGCACTCATTGGGCAGGTCGTCATTGTGATAGTATTTTTTGCCCTTCCATTCTTCTTTGCATTTAATGCCGAAATGGTTGTTGGCTTTTTGTGCCAGCGAGGAGGAGCCGGAGCCCGTTTCCACAATACCTTGCGCCAGAGTGATGGAGGCCGGAATTTTAGTGCGCACCATTTCTTCCACGGCAATGTCTTTATACTGCTGAATGTATTTCAACACGTCCTCTTTCTGCTGGGCGTGCAGCGAGGAGGTAAGGAACAGCGCTAAGAGAGGAGCCAATAGCTTTTGCATAGACAGATTTTTATCCGCTACGAATTATCAACAGTTCGTCCACATTTTAACGTAAGCAATCTACAAAATGTTGTGCGTTGTCCTTTTTTGTTGGCACCCTTTTTTAGCTCACGGGATTCAGCGTAATGCTGAAAATTTTGTATTGGCTCCTATCGCGGCCGTAGTAAAACTTATCGAGCGCTTCATACATATTTTGCGCGCGGAAATAAGAAGTGTGCAGTTTATTGTCGCCCATTTTAATCCACTGGATAGTCATGCTGCTGGCAACCGGATAATGCTGCTCAATATATTCGAGCATTTTTTTGAGCGCATCGGTTTTGTCGGTGCCGGTGGTGGTATGAAAAAGAAAACTCTGTTCGTGTTTTGGGTTAACGGTCACCAGATCCAGTCGAACGGTTTCGTTTTTCTGCTTGTAGTTAAAAATCAGATTGTCGGCATCTAAGCCGAGGCGCACCGCTATGTCTTTTTGATAGCGGGCTACTTCTACGTTCTGGTCTTGGCGGGTCATAGCTTAAATCTTGTCGGCAATAGAGTCCACAATACCGTACTCTAATGCCTGCTGAGCGTTCATCCAGTTGTCGCGGTCAAAGTCCTTCATCACCTGTTCAAATGACTTGCCGCAGTTTTGGGCCAGCACCTCTGCACTCATAATTTTTACCTTCTGAATCTCGTTAGCGGTAATCTCAATATCGGTGGCCTGCCCATACATGCCGCCCAACGATGGCTGGTGAATCATCACGCGGCCGTGCTTCCAGATACTGCGCTTGCCCTTGGTGCCTCCGC
>CAYQRR010000398.1:0-2619 GCA_964419635.1 uncultured Chitinophaga sp.
TGATCACCGCACAAAAACTTGGAAATCACTTGATTATGTAGCAGGTTGGTTCATGAAGGCCGCAGACTATGGAACAAAATCCAACGCTGTTGCAGCTTTCGTATCAACCAACTCCATCTGCCAAGGGCAGCAAGTACCTATCCTGTGGCCGCTTATCTTTAAGACAGGGCATGAAATTGCTTTCGCCCATACCAATTTCAAATGGGCGAATTTGGCAAGCCATAATGCTGGAGTAACGGTGGTAATTGTTGGCATTTCCAATCATGCAAGTAAAGTGCGCCAGCTTTTTTCCATTACGGATGATGAGCAATCACAGCTTAAAGAGGTTGAGAACATAAATGCTTATCTAGTTGCTGGAAAAAATGTAATCGTTGATAAGTCATTAAAGCCCCTAAACCTGCTCCCAGAAATGGTTCGTGGAAATATGCCTTATGATGGCGGACACCTCTTACTATCCTCAGGTGAACTGGATGATTTAAGTCTTAGCCAAGAACAAAATGAACGCTTCATTCGACGTATTTATGGTTCGGCTGAATTTATCCGTGGTTTAAACCGAAATTGTTTATGGATTGAGGACGAGCATCTAAACGAAGCCATGCAAATTGACCTCGTGAAACAGCGTATTGACGGTGTACGAATGATGAGACTAGCCAGTCGCGATAAAGGCGCGAATGAGATGGCAAAACGTGCTCATCAGATGCGTGAAATGAGAATTGGAAAATCTCACACTATCGCTATTGCGGCCATATCATCTGAAAATCGAGAATATCTACCATGTGGATTATTGAGTGCCTGTGAAACGGTATCCAATAAAATTTATGCCTTATATGATGCCCCACTCTGGAACATGGCACTTATTGCCTCACGCCTACATTGGGTATGGATTGGAACTGTTTGTGTGCGTTTAGAGATGCGTTTTTCTTATTCAAACACGTTAGGTTGGAACACCTTTCCTGTTCCCCCACTTACTGAAAAAAATAAATCAGACCTTACCCGCTGTGCAGAGGATATTTTGTTGGCGCGTGAAGTACATTTCCCGGCCACGATCGCCGATTTATATGATCCAGACAAGATGCCGGAAAATTTAAGCCATACCCATGATCGCAATGACGAAGTGCTGGAACGTATCTATATTGGCCGCCGCTTCAAGAATGATACCGAGCGGCTGGAAAAATTGTTCGACCTTTACACCAAAATGACTGCTACAAAAGGTAAGAAATCATGAATGAGCTTTTGGAGCTTTCGATAGATGACAAGACTTTTCGTGTTGCAAATAGAGAAAGTGAGCGAAGGGAATTCAAGAATCTTTTTGATAAGGAAAACCTATGGAAATATGCAAAAACAATAGTGTCTTTTGCTAATCGTGACGGCGGAATTATCTTTTTTGGGATAAAAGATAAACCTAGAGAATTAATTGGAATAGTTGGTGACAAGCCTGATGAATTAGTGTTTGCAAATTTTCTAAAAGAATATTTTGAACCAGAGATATCTTTTGATCTTGATACAAAAAAATACTGTGGAAAAACGCTTCTATACATTCTGGTTCCACCTTCTTCTAGTAAGCCGATAATATGCAAAAAGAAGAAAATTCAGCAATTCAAAGAAAAAGGGAAGCAAGACAAGGAGTTATTGCGTGAGGGAGCTATTTATTATCGCTACTCATCGGCAAGTGAAGAAATAAAATATCCTGAACTTAAAAAGATTTTAGATGAGGGAGTGCAAAAAGTTTTTCATTCTTTGGTGGATAACATCACTTTGATCAATAAAGTTGGTTACGACAAAGTAGCTATTTTAGATGCTAAAGAGCTTAGTGGAAACGATATGACAACATCCGTCTATGTCACCACGGAAACTGCAAAAAACATAAACTGGATTCGTAAAGGCCGTTTCGTAGAAAGCGATGATGATGGCAATAAAGCTTTTTATGTCACGAGAGAGATCGAGATTCGTCATGGCGTTGAAGTTGAAAAGCCTGTTGATCCCGGAAAAACACATACATTAACGAAAACCGCCCTAACTAAGGAAGTCTCAAGCAGTAACTCTTATATTAATGCGGTGCTATGGAAAAATGGGTTGCTTGATAATTCCAGATATCACTTATCTGGTACTCATGGAAAGAATCACTGGCATAAATTTACGGTTTCGGCAAAAGATAAAATTCTGTCTGAGTACCCTAAAAACATGCCGCGCAGAGAGGAAAAGATAAAAGAAGCGTTTGATGAGTATAATCAAAGCAAAAAGATAACGATAAAATAGCTACATAATCATGATCGACATCAAATCCATCCCTTCCGTATCCGTAAACTACGCCTGCAATGGCAGTTCCACTAAGGCCAATGAGATGGGCATGCGTGCCATGCAGGAACGTGCGTATGAAAAACGCGGCGAGCAATATCTGCTGATCAAATCCCCACCGGCATCCGGCAAAAGCCGTGCTTTGATGTTCATTACCCTGGATAAACTCTATAACCAGGGAGTGAAAAAAGCCATCATTGTGGTGCCGGAGAAAACCATCGGCGCTAGCTTTAATAACGAACCGTTGACGCAATACGGATTTTGGGCGGATTGGGAAGTTGCGCCACAGTGGAATCTTTGTAATGCACCAGGTGATGATAATGG